>NZ_JBKVCZ010000160.1:0-14326 GCF_046966825.1 Hungatella sp.
CCAGTAGTCCACACCGATCCGGAGCGTCTCATGGCAAACCATCTCAAGAGAGGATTTCACATGCTTTTCATACGTCTGGGCCAGGAGCATGGAAAAGAAGATATCCAGGACATAGGTAGTGGCCGTAAAGGAGGTGATCACCTTTAGGCTGAGCAGGGAGTCCCTGGAGGGGATTTCCACGATCTCGTGGCACCATTTGCGGATCTCCTCGTTGTGACGGCCTACGATTCCCACGATATACGTCTCCGTCGTCTCCTTCAAATACCGGGCGGTTTCGATCATGTTCTTGTTGGCACCGGTAAATGTGATCACGAAGGACACCGTTTTCTTCTTTTTTCCCGCAGACAGATAATGAGCGTTGACGCTCTCGTACGCCGCGCACTCCATCCCGAGGGTGGCAAACTTAAACGCCGCCGACTGAGCCAGGATATAACTGATCCCGCTGCCATAGATATCGATCCGGTCCGCCGCCTTAATCCGGTTGCAGATGCGGATCATGACGTTCCTGTCCATGCACAGCTCCGTGTCGGTGATGGCCTTGTCATACAGCTTCGGCAGCGTGTGGATGATATCCGGAAACGTGCTCTTCTCCGTGATCGGCTCCTTGCTCAGGAGCTGATTGACCCGGATGTTCTGCACCATCTCCGAAACCAGCTTTAATTTCAGTTCCTGATAGCCCTCCACCTCCAGCTTTTTGCACAGCCGTACCACCGTGGCCTTGCTGGTATAAGATACCCTGGCCAGTTCCTCGGTGGACATCTGCTGGATTTCCTCCACGTGGTCCAGGATATACCGCGCCACTGCCTGCTCCTGGTGGGTAAAGCCCTCCATGCGTTTTAATTTTTCCAGAATCATCCGATCACTCCCGCATTAAAAACGGAATTTATCCTCAAAGTAGTTCTTCAGTTCGGTGATCGGAACTCTCACCTGCTCCATGGTATCGCGGTCACGGACCGTAACTGCATGATCTTCCTCGGAATCGAAGTCGTACGTTACACAGAACGGAGTTCCGATCTCATCCTGTCTTCTGTAACGCTTGCCGATGTTGCCTCTGTCGTCGAATTCACAGTTGTAATACTTGGAAAGCTCGGAGTAAACCTTCTCTGCACCCTCGTTCAGCTTCTTGGAAAGCGGAAGCACACCGATCTTCACCGGCGCAATCGCCGGGTGGAAATGGAGAACGGTACGCACATCGCCCTCGCCGATCTCTTCCTCATCGTATGCAGAGCATAAGAATGCCAGTGTCACACGGTCGGCGCCGAGAGACGGCTCGATTACGTATGGAATATATTTTTCTTTCTTCTCATCATCAAAATAGGACATATCCTGGCCGGATGTGTTCTGATGCTGCGTCAAGTCGTAATCCGTTCTGTCCGCAACACCCCAAAGCTCGCCCCAGCCAAATGGGAACAGGAACTCGATGTCCGTGGTCGCCTTGCTGTAGAAGCAGAGCTCTTCCGGAGCGTGGTCACGGGCGCGCATCTCGTCTTCCTTCATGCCCAGCGCCTTCAGCCAGTCGATACAGAACTGTTTCCAGTAGGAGAACCACTCTAAGTCGGTGCCCGGCTCACAGAAGAATTCCAGCTCCATCTGCTCAAACTCTCTGGTACGGAAGGTAAAGTTGCCCGGCGTAATCTCGTTACGGAAGGATTTACCGACCTGTCCGATGCCGAACGGAATTTTCTTTCTGGAGGTTCTCTGAACGTTCTTAAAGTTTACAAAGATTCCCTGTGCTGTCTCAGGTCTTAAGTATACTGTATTCTTAGCGTCTTCCGTAACGCCCTGGAAGGTCTTAAACATTAAGTTGAACTGGCGGATGTCGGTGAAATCATGCTTTCCGCAGCTGGGACAGCAGATGTTGTTGTCATCAATGTACTTTTTCATCTCTTCCTGAGACCAGGCATCTACAGAGCCTTCGATCGTGATGCCGTGCTCGGCCATGTAATCCTCAATCAGCTTATCTGCGCGGAAACGCTCCTTACAGGCCTTGCAGTCCATTAACGGATCGGAGAAGCCGCCTAAATGGCCGGATGCCACCCAGGTCTGTGAGTTCATTAAGATCGCACAGTCCACACCCACGTTGTACGGGCTTTCCTGGACAAATTTCTGCCACCATGCCTTCTTTACATTGTTCTTCAGCTCCACACCTAAGTTGCCGTAATCCCAGGTATTTGCAAGGCCGCCGTAAATCTCAGAACCCGGATAAACGAATCCTCTCGATTTTGCCAGCGCTACAATTTTTTCCATTGTCTTTTCCATGTCCTCAAACCTCTCTTCTTTTATTCCATCCGCATCCGGATTCTTTATTTGAATATGATGTAATTCTTTCCTTCGGAGATCTCCGCGATGAAACTGCTGTTTAATTTTACTCCGTCGGAGGTGTACATAATCTTTCCTTCTGTCTGAAGCTTTATCGGTCCGCCATCCACGGCTACGACGTGGTAATCGGTCTTCTTTGCGATCTCATCCGTAGATGCCGTCTTGCCGTCCGCTGTCTTGACAAAGATCGTTCCGGCCGCCCCCGCTTCTTCCAGGGCCTGAGCCACGGGAATGATATCGATGGAGTTCACCTGATTGGCTGTGTCCTCGTAAAGGGCCGTAAACTGGGCTAAGTCACTTCCTGTCGCATAATCAAAGATCATGCTGGCAGTGCCTTCCTTTAAACTGCATGTCTGTAAGGTAACCGCTCCCTCTCCGTGTTCCGCGTTGTACGCCGCCACGTTTTCTTCAAGGAAGGTCTTCCATTCCTCTTCATTATAATAATCCTGGTTGTCGTACGTCTCAACGGTAGCCGTCGAAAATGTTCCCGCATCCGTCACGAAAATGCCGCTGCTCTTAGGCTCAAAGGTACTTGTTCCCCCTCTTCCGGCACATCCGGCGAGTATCCCCGCTGTGATGAGAACCGCCAGGACCGCTTTCATTTTTTTCATTCATCATCCTCCTGCATTTGGCGCATATGAAAGCATTATACCAAATGCATTCCGTCATTTCAATAGTTTATAGTCAAGAAACCTCCCAATAACCATTCCTGTTAGAGCCAATCCTTCGGATCTGTCCCTGATTGTTTAATAATTTCATTAAACTTTGTACCTGCTTTCTGGACAGATTTAATTTTTCCATAATTTCACCCTGTGTGATACTGGGATTTGCTTTTATCAATGACAGTATTTTTTCTTTTCGCTCCTCCATTTTTTGAATCTTCATTTTTTCGGCTCCTTTTTCGGCTCCTTCATAATTAAGATTCTTCAACGTCAGAATAAAATTTTCTTTATCTGAATAAAATTGGGGACTCAGCCTATCCGTATATAAATATTGAGGCTGATATACACTTTGGATTTTCTTAAATCCACTTCCTCTTCTTTCCATATACTTCAAACGGTTAAAAATATCAATGTGTACTTCACTCCCCAAATCCAAATACTGGCGATGAATCAATGCGTTTACCAGTCCCTCCAAAACACTTCTTCTTGGATAGTCCGGCAGTTCAATTCTCTCTTCCCCAGTCTTTTTCCATTTCACTTTTGAATTAGTCCTTACAAAGTCCAGCCCATTTTCCAGGAGCACCACCAGACTTCCTGTAAATTCCTTATCATCCAGCGCATCCATAGTTCCTGCCGCTTTATCCACTCCGTTCCATCTCGTACAGAATAAGCGAAAAAGAAATAAAATCGTCCTCGTCAAAGTTTTCTCCAGTTCTTTGTTTATAGGCCGCCTTCAGTTTAGTAAACGAATAATTTTCAAATTCGTATCGTGAAATGCTGCTGTCATAAGTAGAATCAATTCCTCGTAATATCAGTTCCTTAAGACCCCTGGCATCAACCGGTATACTCTCATTTCCCACCCTCTGATACGCAGTGCGGGTCCCTTCACTCACATAATAATAAGGAGTCTCCAGTCCTCTGCTGATTTCCAGAATGATAATTTCTTTATTGTCTACAGTTTGAATAACCAGATCAAACTTGGGGATTGGGTCTACACTGCTTTTTATTTGTTCGCTGATTACTTCCGAATCGTGCCTCACATCACCAGGCCCTGTAATAGTGTCATCATCTGCAACACCAAAAATCAGCTTACCGCCATTTCCATTTGCAAATACACTGACACTTTTCTTTTTAAAGAAAAGGCACAGCCGAGTCCCTCCGCCATACCTTTCCAATAGATCAGACAGCACTTTTCACAGAGGCCGCCGCCCCGTCATCGCCTCCAGAATATCCAGGGAATGAAATTCCCGGTCGATAAAGCGCTTCTTATTAATCTCCACGCACCGCCCAAATTCCTGGGAGACGGCGTCGGTCAGCGCAAAGGTATAGAGATGCTCGATCGGCGACAGCACGACGAATTCCCATGCGTAATTGGCCGAGTCGCTGACCTCCCTGGGGGGCTTCTCCGTGTACTCCCCGTTGATGGCCATGGCCTTCAGTTCGTACACGCGCCGGACCAGCTCATTGGGAACCGCCGGCTTTAAAAGGGCCCTCACCGACTGGTATAACAGCTTCAGCATGGCCGTACCGTCCATATTCTCCCTTGTGTAGTAGTCCGTAAACTCCAGGAAATAGGAGCCGTAGCACGTTCCTTCCACGTCCATGGAAAGCTCATCAAAGTAATTGGAGATTTCCGCCGACTGCAGGGAATAGGCATCCCGCCCTTCATATAACGTAAACTGCCCGAAGGCAAAGGGACGGCCGCAGGCCATGAGCATGCTGCCCGGCCTTCTGGCGCCCCTGGCAAACGCCGTGATTTTACCGCGCTCCTTCGTAAGGATCACCAGACGTTTGTCCATCTCCCCGGACGGAACGGCCTTTAACACCATCCCTGTAAGCCTGACAGCCTCTCTCACTTCGATCACCCGTTTCTAAATTTCTTTTTCATTGTATCCGTAGTTTTTCATATACAGCTCGCTGTCACGCCATTCCTTCCGGACCTTGACCCAGATCTGTAAGTTCACCTGGGTGTCCATCAGATCCTCAATCTCCCGGCGCGCCGCGCTGCCGATTCTCTTTAACATGGCGCCGCCCTTGCCTATGATGATTCCCTTGTGGGAGTCGCGCTCACAGATAATCGTGGCCTCGATGTCCATCATGCCGTTTTTCCGCTCTGTCATCTTCTCGATGGTGACGGCAATTCCGTGGGGAATCTCGTCACTCAGCAGCCGCAGCGCTTTTTCACGGATCAGCTCCGCAGCGATCTGGCGCATGGGCTGGTCCGTAACGGTGTCCTCATCGTAGTACTGAGGTCCGCAGGGCAGATATTTGTAGATCAAATCCAGCATCAGATCCGTGTTTTTATCCTTCAGCGCCGACACCGGAACGATCTCTGCAAAGCTGCATACATCCTTGTAGGCGGAGATAAATTCCAGAATCTCGTCCTGATTCTTTATGGTGTCGATCTTGTTGATAACCAGGATCACCGGTGTCTTCACGTTCTGAAGCTGCTCCGCGATATGGCGCTCTCCAGCTCCGATAAACGTGGTCGGCTCCACCAGCCACAGCACCACGTCCACTTCCTTCAGGGTATGCTCCGCCACACTCACCATATACTCGCCAAGCTTGTTCTTGGCCTTGTGGATCCCCGGAGTGTCCAGAAAGATGATCTGTCCCCTCTCGTCCGTAAAGACGGTCTGAATGCGGTTTCTGGTGGTCTGGGGCTTATCTGATGTGATGGCGATCTTCTGGCCGATCAGATGGTTCATCAGCGTGGATTTTCCCACATTGGGGCGTCCGATCAGTGTTACAAAACCCGATTTATATTGATTGTCCATTCGTTCTCCTTCGTAGTCGATGTCAGTTTTCATTCTTTTGCAACAGTTCAGACGGCTCATCTTTATGAGTGGAACAAGGTCTCTGTCTCGTGGAACAGCGCCTTATTCGCTTCTATCTTCTCCTCGTTGCCGATCACGCATAAGCTTCCGGTGGCAAGAACCGCCTTCACGATCGGCGCCAGCGCACGGATATCGTCCTTTGTTGCGTTTAATATCTCATCCCGCTCCTGCTGCATCATACCAACATCCACGCCGGATAAGTATGCGGACAGGCCGCGGCTTCCCTTCGTGGAGGGCGGATACGGTACATCCATATCACTGATGGTGCCGATGACATACTTCGTCATGTCACGATCATCTACGTCGAAATGCTCCAGATACTCCACAATACCCTCATAGATTTCATTCGTCTCTTTTAAGTTCGGGTCACGGTAGGAGGTCAGATAGCCTTCACCGGAACGCCCGAAGCCGCTCATACAGCCGTAGGCGCCGCCCTTTACCCTTAAATTGATCCACAGGTAATCATAGCTTAAGATGACCTTTAAGATGCGCAGCGCGCCTGTATAAGCGTATCCGCTTCCGGCAAAGGTTCCGCATCTGGCCACGTAATTGACCTGGGAGGCCGTCTTAAAGCCTTCGTTCCGGTTGCCGACAGGAAACGTAAATGGATACGTCTCTTTGCTGCCTTCAGGAAGCATTTCCTTTAATTTCCGAAGCGCCGCGGGAAGCTGCCGGAAGCCCTCCTCATCAGCCGTGTAGCTGACCAGCAGGTTTTCCACGGTGAAAAGGCGCTCCATCACCTGCTTTAACCTGGCGATAATCTCCTTCCTACGATCCGCGTAATCCCGGTCTAACTGCTCCAGGAACTGGTAATATCCGATTCCTCCGGTGTTGTCATTATAATAGGAGGTCGGTGAGAAATAGGAGGTCGCTCTGGCTACAGCCGCCGAATGGCATGCTCCCTCCAGCTTCATCCTGCCTCTGGATCTGGTCTCGCTGATTACCTCTCCCAGCCGCTTCTCATCGTCCAGAATGGAATTCTTCAGAATCTCACCGAGAATGGAGAAACCGAAGTCCAGCTTGTCATACAGCACTCTGACGCTGGCGATAAATACGCCTTTGAAATCAGCGCTGTTCTTTAAATTCGGATAGGACGTAACGCTTAAATTAATGCCGCCGCTGTTTAAATGGATCTCACTCGTCAGATCCCCATACGTGTAATGCTCCGTGTCTACGAATCCCAGCACGGATTTGAGCAGGCCGACATAACATAAGTCTTCTTCCGGCACACGGGAGGTGTCAAAAAGCAGTTTCAAATAGCCGATGCCCGAGGTAAACATCTCGTGATGTATCACCTTCACGCCTTCGACCTCTTTCTCCTCCCAGATAATCTCCTCCGGCTCTCTGCCGATGTCTTCTCTGGAAAGCATGGGAATCTTCTTTAATTCCTCCTGCAAAGACGGCGTCTCCTGGTACTCCCGAAGCGCCCTGGTCTGCTCGACGAGAGCATCGATCTCTTCCTCCGAAAGCGAGGCCTTGTAGGCAGCCAGGCGTCTGGCCGTCTTCTCGTCTTCCTTTGCCGTCAGATTCTTCTCCGGACTGACTACCAATACGGCTTCAAACGGATTATCCAGCAGATAATCGCGGATCAGCTGCTCGAAATAGCCCTCATCCACCACAGTTTTCAAATAACTGAAGGTCTTCTGATAGGTCAGGTGCATCATCGGATCTCCGTCATAGAGCCAGCTGTCCATGCACTGAAGGCCGTACATCAGCCCTTTGGGCGCGGAGCCGTAGTCTGCCTCACGGTAACGGAATTCATAGAAATTCAATCCGGCCTTTAAGCTCTTTTTGTTGATTCCCTGATCCGCCAGCTTGCGGAGTGTTCCCTTTACTACGGCGAGGAACTCCCCCTTCTGCTCCTTATCCGCATTCTTTGCGATTACGGAAAAATAGGGCTGAAGGATGCCGTTCTGATATCCGCCCAGAATATCCTGGCCGATTCCGGCATCGATGAGCGCCTGCTTAAGCGGTGCTCCCGGCGCATCCAGAAGAGTGTATTCCAGGACCTGGAACGCCACGTAAAGCTGTGGGTCCAAGTCATTGCCAACCACGGTATTGATGGAAAGATAGGTGGCCTGCTCCTCGGATTCTCCGTCAGTAATGGAGTAATGGGTCTCTTCCTCCACCGGCCGGTCAAACGGCTCCTGCGGCAGAATTCTGGAGTCGATCTCAGCGATATCGTATTTGGAGAGATACTGGTCATTCAGCCATTCCAGCTTCTCCGCCATATCCATGTCACCGTACAGATAGATATAGCTGTTGGAAGGATGGTAATATCTCTTATGAAAATTCAGGAACTGATCGTACGTCAGATCCGGAATAAACGCGGGATCACCGCCCGATTCCTGCCCATAGCAGTTGTCCGGGAACAGAACCTTTCTCGTATAACGGTCCAGGACCTCCTCCGGGGAGGAGAATGCTCCCTTCATCTCATTATAGACGACGCCGTTATAGATTAAATCTGCCTCCGGACTCTCCAGCTCGTAATGCCAGCCCTCCTGCATGAAAATATTCGGTTCCTTATAAATATTGGGATTAAAAACGGCATCCATATAGACATCCATCAGGTTCTGGAAGTCCTTTTCATTGCAGCTCGCCACAGGATAAACCGTCTTATCGGGATACGTCATGGCATTTAAAAACGTGTTTAAGGATCCCTTTACCAATTCCACAAACGGATCCTTTACCGGAAACTTCTCAGAACCGCATAAGGTGCTGTGCTCCAGAATATGCGCCACGCCGGTGCTGTCCTCCGGCGGCGTGCGGAATCCAATGGAAAATACCTTATTCTCATCGTCACATGATACAGCAAAAATCCGCGCTCCGCTTTTCTTGTGGCGCAGCACGGTTCCCGTGGCTTTCATCTCGTCCAACTGTCTTTCTTCCACAACCTCATAGGCTGCCAAATTTTCTAACTGTCTCATATATTTCTTCATTCCTTCCTTAACATTTTCTCTTTATTACCATCTTGCCCATTCTCTGGCGTTTTCATTATTATGTGTAAAAGAAGAACGGAACTTTACTTTTCCAGTCCAATATAGCATACCACAAGTAGGGCAGTTCTACAACAGAATGGAAATATGGCGTTCCGCAGACATATTACCATATTTTTCCATCCCTATTGTATAAAATGACGGGCGGTGTGCACCCCTTAACTGTAGCAAAACAGCGGGGATATATCCCCGCCTGCGGCAGCCGGTGCTTCCGCCCGGTACAAATTCCATACTCTTCTGTTCTTTTTTCCATAATTACATGTTGCCTACCAGTTTATCTTTTAATATCGCCGCGCATTCCCGTACGCAGAAATGTACAAAAAGCACCGGGTCGGTTTCACAGGAAACTCCATAAATATCCGGTATTCCCCACTTTTTTGCAATCTGTTCCGCGCGGAACACATGGTAATCACTGGTCAGAACGCCAATCTTCAATGGCTTATCCTCGATCACCTCATAGGTTCCCGGATCCATCGAGATGTCTGACCTGGCATGATGCGCTTTTCTCCTCAACTGATCTTCCTCGATCGCGACTCTGCTGTAGGCAATATTCTCCACCGTACTGAAGGAACGCGTCTCCAGAATCATCTGACGCTCGTTCACACCGTTAAACAGGAGATAATCCCGCATCGCAGCCGCTTCGCTGACCGGCTCATCCTCGCCCTGCCCGCCGGAGAGTACGAGCACGGTTCCCGGATTCTCCTCCAGATAATCAATCGCTTTATCGAGACGGCTCTTTAACGATTTGCTGAGCCCATCTTCTTTTACTCTGGCTCCCAGCACGATAAGATAGTCAAGATGCGACGTATCCCGGCTGGCCACACCGGTAAAGATCAGGATCTCTACCATGGAAAACACCAGAATCCCCGTGCAGCAGAATGTGATAACCGACACGGGCAGCCAGAGCGGCACCCGGTCCTTATGCTTCATATAGTATTCCCAGCCCAGCGCCAGCAGCAGACAGGCTGCCGCAAATACCATCCAGATAAAGGAAAATGAAGTGGTAAAACCTGAATAAATGACGATAACTACATAGTATATGACACAGGCAGCCGCCAAAAGCCATAAAATCCATGTCATGATTGAAACCTCCGCTTCCATCAGAGTTCAGAACCCGCTAAGTTCGTGGAATACCTCACTAAGTGCTCATAGTATACCATAACCGAAGATTTTCTACAAGAAAAAGCAGTTTCATGTTCAGCTTCCTGCAAAAAAAGATTAATTGTAAGAGACCAGAAAAGTAAAAGGACCGAACCCGACAAAATACTTCTCATCAGATTCAGTCCTTCTTTTATTTACGGACGGCTGTATAGATTCCTCCGGCCATTTCCATAGTTATGTCACAGCCCTCTTTTAACTCAATGGAGCCGCCTGTACCTACAGGCTCCATTAACAGAAAAATCCTTTTTAATTTTTCATCATATAGTCAAAATACCGCTTTCTAATCTGCTTCTTCTCCCTCACCTTAATCGGTATCCTGTCCCCGTTTTCCATCGTAAAATCTTCATCGGCATCAGTAATGTAATCCATGTTGACAATGTAACTCCTGTTGCATCTTAAAAAACGGCAGCCGGACAGTTCTTCCTGCACTTCATCCAGTTTCATCCGTATTGAATGCTCTGCTCCATGGCAGCACACGATCCGTACATTCATCCTCCGGCTTTCAATATACATAATATCATCATAGGCGATTCGCCTGCCGGCACTTCCGCTGACCACCAGAAGGCTCTGACGCAGCCTGGGATAGCGTTCTGCAAAGAACCGGTTGAGGGTTTCCTCAAGCATTTCCCGCCCGACCGGTTTGAGCAGATAGCCGCTTGCACCGACAGAATACCCTTCAACAGCAAACTCCCGGCTGGCAGTGAGAAATATAAGTGCAACCCGGTGGTCCCAGCGCCGAATCTGCCGCGCCGCCTCCATACCATTCATAAATTTCATATAAATATCCAAAAATATCAGGTCGTAACTTCCTTCTCCGCTCTCGAACTGCTCCACCAGATCCTCTCCACAGTCATAATAGGTGATCTCCAATGGTTCTCCCCGTTTTCTCATTTTTTGTGCCAGCAATTCCCCGACCTTCGTACGGTCTGTCACATCATCATCGCAAATTGCCACCTGCATAGCTGCCCCTCCAAGCCTGTCCGTTTTAGGTCTTACCAATTTCCTTTGTTTTATCGTTTAAAACATATTTTATACACTTGTTTTAAACATATTTTTATAGTATTTCTTTAAAAATAAATCCAAATTACTTTTTTAGGAATAAAAATGGGATAATTGGCAGTAAAAAGGGATAATTGGTAATTTTTATCTTGCGGCAATCCTGTTACTATGATTAAATAGACTGTAATATGTGGAAACAGAGAGGGGATTTTTGTATGAAAATAGCAATTTGTGACGATGAGCAGCCTGTTCTCAATCAATTGCACAAATTCATCAATAAATATGCTCTTGATAATCTTTTCGATTATACAATTTTGGAATTTAATAAAAGTGAGAGGCTTCTGGAAGCGGCCAGTCAGGATCCTGATATCAAAATACTATTTCTGGATATCTATATGTCCCCTCTATCCGGTATGGATTTAGCAGACATTCTGAGAGCAAATGGCAATGACTGCGCTATTATCTTCGTCACTGTCAGTACCGAGCATTACGCCAGAAGCTACGAGATCAATGCCGTGCATTATCTGGTAAAGCCGGTCACCTATGACCGGGTCAAAATGGCTCTGGACCGGTGTGAACAGGTGCTGACAGCATCTTCTAAATTTGCCTCCTTTTCTGCGGGAGGCAAAGAAATTCGCCTCCCCCTCAGAGAAATCCGCTTTGTAGAAGTATTCCGGAATCAAACCGTGATTCATGCTGATTCCGATATCACGCTGCGCTCCACACTGGATGCAGTGATGCATCAGATCTCTGACATCCGTTTTCTGCGCACCCACCGTAGTTATCTGGTAAACATGGATTACATCACAAAAAGAAACGGAAATGATCTGTACTTAAGTTCAGGTGAGAAGGTCCCTTTAAGCCGGACCTGTGAAAAAACATTTGAGAGAGAATACGGCCGATACCTGACCGTTACTATAACAGGGGATAAAACATGAGAAAGCATCGTTTTGCAGTATACGCCGTGATGACCGCCACCGTACTGTTCTCCGCCATGGCGGGAACTTCTTTAAGTACTCTCGCGAACTCGGCTGAATTCAAAAATACTACAGTAACCGGCAATCCGGCTACTCCAGGCAATGCCTCCTCAGATACAGGCAACGCCTCCTCAGATACGGGAACCGCATCTGATACAGAAAAAGAGACTGGGACGGAAAACGGACACAGTACTGACCAAAATCGGGCCACTCCAGGGAACGCGGCCTCTGATCCAGACCGGGGGGACGGAAAGGGAGCTGAATCACCCGTAGAATCAGACGGCATCCTCTACACCGTCTCTTCCTATGATTTTTGGTGCTTATCTCAGCCAATGCTTGTCAAAATGGGGGCTGAATTTAATCCTGATGCAGAACAGCTTCCAATCTGTATCGATGTATACTTAGAGGGGCCTGACGGCATTCTCTGTGATCCGCTCTGGCTGGCTGTGGATTGGGACCTGTCCGGCGTGGATTTTAACCGTGTGGGAGAATACAGGGTAACGGGCGTGCTGGATACCGCTTCCTGCGAAGTTCCGGTCGACTGGGATCATGCGCCGCTCCTTTCATTTATCATCAAAGTGGACCAGGGAGGCACGCTGAGCTTTACTCCTGACACAGACGGGAATATCCTGACGCTCTCCTATGTCATGAATGGAGATCCCTATACCATATCCGATTTAAACTATGAACTTTACGAAAGCCGTGACGGCGGGGCAAACTGGCGCAATATTACCAGAGACAACCGGGTATGGGCGGAGGAAGACCAGCTTACGATTTCCGGTGTGGAGGAAGACAGCTTATTCCAGGTCACGGACCTTCGCCTTGGCGGTGTTTTGTCTTACCATTCCGACATTGTGAAGGCCGATATCGGAGGCGACGGACGGATTGAAACCGTCTCCATCATTCCGTCTGGCGGCGAAATGGGCGGAGCGGACTGGGGAAACAGTAACTGGGATAACGATCCCATCGAAAACGGTCCTTACCAGATTCTGGATTACCGGATTGGCAACCCTTATGTTTACGATCCCCTGCCACTCATCGCCCGGGCTTCCATCGGCTGCCCGGAAGATATCGCCTGGGCCTTTTATAATACAATCTCGGTTTTCTATGGGGACAAACCGAACGGCCTGTGGAAAGCCAAAAAATTAATTCCGGTGGAATGGAATCAGGATGAACTGGATGCCGTTGATTGGAATCGGAAAGGCGATACGATCATACATGGAGAGTTTTCTGACGAAATAAAAGAGGAGTACGGTTATCTTCTGAAGTTTGAATCCATGCCTGAGCTTACGCTGACGATTTCGATTTATTCAGAAAACTGTGATTTTGTTTTATCCCCATCGGAGGATACTCCTGAGGGAAAGAATCAGGTGAAGCTGAATTTCTTCTCCGTGACAGAGGAAGACACAATCCCTCTGACATTTGACGATCTTACCAGTCTGACTGTCTGGTGTTCCACCGACTGGGGCGAAAATTGGTATGACATTACAGACAGCAGCAGCACGACGCTTCGTAACGATTCTCTCTCCGTCTCCAATTTAAAAGATACCTGCTTGGATCATATGGGCTATTCCTTTCAAATTGAGCAGACGGAGGCTTCCGATCTGGAGCGCTACTCTGCTTACGTAACGGTTACCCGCAATGCGGCAACAGGACTGTTTGAATACTCTACCGATATTGGAGGGGATCGCGGCGGCGGAAAGCGGTTTGAGAAACCACCGGAAGGATTGTTTGACAAGAACAATGAGGGGGATAGACCTGATTCCAATCCAACAGAGCCGACGACGGAAGCACCGACAGTTCCACCCACTGAAGCGCCGACTGCTCCTCCCACGAATACACCGACTGCTCCTCCCAGCGGAACACCGACGGTTCCTCCCACGAATACATCGGCTGCTCCTCCCACTGAAGCACCGACGATTCCTCCCACGAATACACCCGCTGATCCACCTAACGGAACACCGACGGTTTCTCCCACAAAAACTACCGAAAGGAATGCCTCTAAATCCGGGGGCGGAAAAGATAATACTTTAGAATCCGGCACCATCTTCACTGTTCCAAACAAACATGACGACAATCCATACCAAACTGCCGTACTCAAGCCCCCAGCACCAGTTTCCCAGTCGGAGAACGTGTCTGATCCTACTGAATCCGTCTCCGATATACCGGCTAACACGGTGAAAGAGACGGTTCCTGACAAAACAGATGAAATTCATACCGCGTCACCGCGTTCTTTCTTTCTCCCTCTGCGTCTGCTCGTGGGAATCGCGGCAGTCTCAGGCGGTGCATTCGCAGGCCTGCGAATGATAAGGAAAAGATAATCGTCAATTACCCATGTCTAATGCCCGATGAAGCGGGGCAGGCCCAGGCACGGG
>NZ_JBKVCZ010000161.1:0-14099 GCF_046966825.1 Hungatella sp.
ATCCGTACCTGAATGGATGTCGGATCATCAGCAATTCCGACGCCCATTACCTGGAGGATATCCACGAGCCGGAGCTTACGATCGAGGCAGGGGAAAAGAGTATACAGGGCATTGTGGACTGCCTGCTCCGTCCGTTGGGAGTATGAGCAGCGGACTATAGAAACGACAGGAAAGAAGCGATCCGCGCAGCAATTGCACAGACCGCCTCTTTCCTCTTTTTTTGTTGAGACATTCCTTCTGCCGCTTACGCTTCCGGGATCTCGAAGCTCTCGGAATGAAAATTGGTGTAGAAACGTCCGCTTAAGGCGGTAAAACGGAGGACGCAGTAATCTGGGTCTGTGACTCCGCCAGGGTAATACATGGTGTCGCCCTCCTGCCAGATCATCTCCTTGCTCTCGCTGTCCTCCAAAACCTCCATGGTTCCGGTCAGCATGGCGCCGCGGAAAAAACGGCTGTCGCAGACGTAGACACACGCCTTCGGGTTTTCACGGAACTGCCCAACCCTCATGGAAGAGGTGTTTGTAGTGAAATAGATGGTTCTGATTCCATCACGTTTCCGTGGCCGCAGCATGGCCTTGACATTGGGAAATCCATCTGCGGAGACGGAACCAATAAATGAGATACTCTGTTTGTCTAACATATTTCCTACGGTATTCTGGGCGTCTTTCATATGTAAATCCTCCTTTTTTCTCATTATAGAACGGTGAGACGGGCGTGAACAGTACCCACTTTTTTGTAACTACAGCAGCCCTTTTTCTCTCAGAAAATCTTCCCGCCCGTCTTCTGTCATCATGTCGATCCCAACGCTCTGCATGATGGTAACCGCCTCAAAAATCTTCCTGCCCCGGTCAGTTAAATAGTATTCCACCTTCAGCGGATAGCCGTCGTAGGCAGTCTTGCCAACGAAGCCGTACTGGGTCAGCTCGCTTAACTGCTGGAGCAGCATCTTCTGGGAAATGCCGGCGATTTCTTTTTTGAGAGAGGAGAGGGAGCTGCCGCCTTTATTCAGCTGCCACAGGATGATGGGCTTCCATTTGCCCCTGATTGCATCGTGGGTGAGCTCCAGCGGGCAGGTGTATTCGTTTCGCTGTTTCATGTCTGATACCTCCTGAACACGTACGTCCTATGCAGGGCGGATCGATTTTTTGTACTCGGTGGGCGGATACGCCGATTTTTTTCTTAAAGATTCTTGTAAAATAATTCACGTCTTCGATTCCTACATAGTAGGCAATATCCTGAATCTGAATATCGGTGGTGTTCAGCAGCTTCAGAGCGGTGTCGATCCGGCGGCCGTTGACGTAGTCGGTCAGGGTCATGTCCATCTCCCGGCGGAACAGGGAGGAGAGGTAACTGGCGTTGACGCTGAACATCTGTGATAAGGATTTTAAGCTCAGGTCTGAGCTTAAGTTTAAGTTAATGTGGTTTAAGAGGTCTCGGATCAGCGGCGGATAGTTCTTGAGGGACTGATTCTTGACGAGAAGGCAGTATTTGCGCACCATCTCAATCCGCAGGTTCTCCAACTGTCGGCGGGAGGTCGAGGCCTCAATCTGGACGGCATAATGATGGGAGATTTCATCTAAGTATACCGGATGAACCACCGCCTTCTCTGCAGCCTTGCGCAGCAGCGTATTTAGAACAATGATCAGGTTCTTGCTGTCACGGATGGGGTCCTTATATCTGGGGGCGATGCGGAAGTCTAAAAATGTCTCGAAGCGGCGGACTGCCAGTACCTGATCTCCCCGCATGACGGCATTCAGAAATTCATTTTCCGCGGCGTAGCGTTTTTCTGTTACGTGGATGGAAAATGCGTGCTCCGGATCGGGAACATAGTTCCAGCCGCTGTACTGCTCGTTCCAGTCCTCTGTCATGTAGCGTATGGTGAGATCGTGATGGTCCTCATACAGGAAGACGGCAATATGGTTTAACGCCGCGGTGATTCGCGCGGGATCAACGATGGATAAGTTCTGATAGTACTGCTTTAACACGGGAAGCGTCTCTAAGGTCAGCCGGTTCCGGCTGATGACTCGGTTATACAGGAACTCGTTGGCTTCCTCTGTCATATAGGGACCTACCAGAAGGCAGCCGGAATGATTTTTTTCCGGAAGCGGCATGAGAATATAGTGACTGAAAAAATGGTCCGTGATGCTGTAGATATATTTCTCCTCGGCTTTTTCCATTATTTCACTGAACAGTTCCCTGGCGTCATGTCCGGTGAAAATGGATTTCCGCAGGGAGTAATCAATATCCGTCAGTTCTTCCGAACCGGGAGAGAGAACGGAGGTCTGCACGCCGAGCGTGGTGGATAGAAGGGAGATCATCAGATCGATGACCGCTGTCTGAGGTTCTTGGCTCATATGAGGGATTCTCCTTTGTAACGAAATCTTTATACTACTTTTTTTTTATATTATACCATACAAAACAAATATTGTGCTGATAACTACAAAAATTATCCTCAAGACTTTTATATATTTATGATAAAGTTTGTTTATCAAAAAAAGATAAACTTACCTTTAGGAGGGGAAATATTGCATGGAAAGAAAATTTGGTTTCAGGGATAAGATCGGTTATATGTTCGGCGACTTCGGCAATGATTTTTTCTTTATGCTGGCCAGCACGTTTCTTATGGTATTCTATACGAAGGTACTCGGCATCAGTGCAATGGCGGTAGGAACGCTGTTTCTGGTTGCCCGGTGTGTGGACGCATTTACTGATATTACCATGGGGCATATCGTGGATACGGCAAAGCTTGCAAAGGACGGAAAGTTCCGGCCGTGGATCCGCAGGATGTGCGTTCCGGTGGTTGTGGCCGGCGTCCTGATGTTTAATCCGTTTATTGCGGATAAGTCCATGACATTTAAGATGGTGTACATCTATCTTACATATTTATTCTGGGGAAGTATCTGCTATACGGGAATCAATATCCCCTATGGCTCCATGGCGTCGGGAATCACCGCGGAACCCATCGAGAGAGGTCAGCTTTCCACATTTCGAAGCGTAGGCGCGGCACTGGCCGGCGTGTGTGTCAATGTGGGCGTTCCCCTGTTTGTATACGCCTATGAGGGTGGAAACCAGGTGGTTCTGGCAGACCGTTTCTTTTATATTGCCTGCCTGTTTGCGGTTCTGGCCCTGATCTGCTATATCCTGTGCTACAGTCTGTCAACAGAGCGTGTAAAGCCGCAGGTGAAGGAGACAAACAAAGGCAGCTTTGCAAGAGCTGTGAAAGGAATGACGCACAACCGCAGCCTGCTGGCCATCATCGGAGCGGCCATCGTCCTTCTGCTCTCCATGCTGCTGTCAGGAAGTATGAATACGTACTTATACATGGATTACTTCAAGAGTAAAGAAGCCATGTCACTGGCCGGCTTCTTCAGTACCGGCGCAACTCTGATTCTTGCACCATTTTCAACGACGATTTTAAAGAAGTTCGGTAAGAAAGAAGCTTCCGCATTTTCCGTATTATTTGCTTCCATTATTTATTTCATTCTGTTTTTCGTCAGAATTCAGAACCCATGGGCTTTCTGTGTCATGATTGCCTTTGGAAACCTGGGAACCGGACTCTTCAACCTTTTAATCTGGGCGTTTATTACGGATGTAATCGATTACCAGGAGGTACAGACGGGAAGCCGCGACGACGGCACTATTTACGCGGTATACTCCTTTGCTCGTAAGATCGGCCAGGCGCTGGCAGGCGGTCTCGGCGGCTGGGTTCTGGGTGCGATCGGCTACCAGTCCTCCAAAGCGGGTGAGGTCATTGTACAGACGGAATCCGTTACCAAAAATATCTATACCGTAGCGACTCTGGCTCCGGCCGTCTGCTACCTGATTGTAGGCCTGATCCTGTTGTTCGCATATCCGCTGTCTAAGAAAGTAGTAGAGGAAAATAACCGTATTCTTGCGGAGAGACGGGCGGCTGAGAAAAACTAACTGGAAAGGTGAGGACAATGAGTGATTTATTTGAGAGCTTTCAGAGAAAAAAGGAGTATCTGATCTGCATCGATTCTGACGGATGTGCCATGGACACGATGGATATCAAACATTTTCAATGCTTTGGCCCCTGTATGGTGAGGGAATGGGGGCTGGAGCAGTGGGAGGATGCGCTCCTGGAGCGCTGGAACGAAGTGAATCTGTATTCCATGACCCGTGGAATCAACCGGTTCAAGGCGCTGGCTATCGTTCTCCACGAGGCCTCAGGAAAGTACCGTTCCATAGACGGGATCGATGCGTTTGTCCGGTGGTGTGAGACGGCGCCGGAGCTGTCGGGCGAGGCATTGTCGAAGATGAAGACGGTCGAAGCTAACGTTTGTTTTCAGAAGGCGCTCTCCTGGTCGAAGGCGGTAAATGCAGCCATCGAAAGACTTCCGGAGGAGGCGAAAAAGCCGTATGATGGTGTGGCGGAAGGTATCCGGGCAGCGCATGAGAAGGCCGATATCGCCATTGTCTCATCGGCCAATAAACAGGCTGTGGTGGAGGAATGGGAGCGGTGCGGACTTCTTCCATTCACGGATATCGTCCTGACACAGACAGAAGGCTCCAAGGCGTACTGCATCAGCCGCCTTCTGGAGGCCGGATATGAAAGAGATCACGTCCTGATGATCGGTGACGCGCCCGGAGACCATCAGGCGGCCGGACAGAACGGTGTCTGCTACTATCCGATTCTGGTGAAGAGGGAGGCGCAGTCCTGGAGACAGTTTCGGGAGGAAGCGCTGGAACGTTTTCTAAACGGCAGTTACCGGGGCGGATATGAGAATCAGTGTACTGCGGATTTTGAGAAAAATTTAGGAAAAGGAGAAAACAATGGTTAATTTAAGAGAAAAACCTTATTATTTAAGTGATGAAGATATGAAATGGGTGGAGGATACCATCGCATCTATGACGGATGAGGAGAAGATAGGACAGCTGTTCGTCAATATGGTGACCTCCAGAAAACCGGAAGATCTGAAAAATGCGGTAAAGAACTATCACGTCGGAGCGATTCGCTATCATAATGCACCGCCGGAGGAGTTGTACGAGCAGAACCGGATTCTTCAGGAAAATGCGAAAATCCCGCTGTTGATCGCTTCCAACTGTGAAGCGGGCGGAAATGGCGGCGTGGGCGGCGGTACCGCGGTGGCCTGCGGGGCGGCGACGGCGGCTGCGGACGACGAGGAGACTGCCTGTGAGGTGGCGAGAATCGGGGCTTTAGAGAGCGCGGCTATCGGATGCAACTGGAACTTCGCACCGATTGTAGATCTGCTCTATAACTGGAGAAATACCATTGTCCAGTGCCGGGCCTTTAACAACAGCCCGGAAGATACCATCCGGTATGCGAAGGCATTTTTCAAGGGTACCAGAACTCAGAATATGGCTACCTGTATGAAGCATTTCCCGGGCGATGGAACCGAAGAGAACGACCAGCACCTTCTCATGGGTATCAATGATATGACCTGCGAGGAGTGGGACAACACCTTCGGAAGAGTCTACAAAGAACTGATCGACGAAGGCGTCATGACCATTATGGCGGGGCATATCGCACTTCCCGCTTATACGAGAAAGCTTCGTCCCGATACCGCAGACGAGGACATTCTGCCGGCAACCCTGTCCCCGGAGCTGATTACGGATTTATTGAAGGGCCGTCTTGGATTCAATGGCCTGGTAGTAACCGATGCGTCCCACATGATCGGTATGTTTGCGGCCATGCCTCGCCGGGATCAGGTTCCGCAGGCGATTGCCGCGGGCTGCGATATGTTCCTGTTCTTCAACGACATGGACGAGGACTTCGGCTATATGATGGAAGGTTACAGAAACGGCGTAATTACGGAGGAGAGGCTAAGTGACGCGCTTCACCGGATTCTCGGAATCAAGGCGGCGCTGAAACTCCACAAGCTGCAGGCCGAAGGCCGTCTGATGCCTCCGAGAGAGCAGCTGTCGGTGATCGGATGCAGTGAGTTCCACAAGTCTGCCGCAGAGCAGGCCGACAAGTTTATTACTCTCGTCAAGGACACGAAACATTACCTTCCAATGACACCTGAGAAATATAAGAGAGTGAAGCTGGTATTTATCGGCGGAGAGGGGACGGTGATCGCCGGCAAGCTTCAGGCGGACGACAGCGCTCCCATAAAGGAGATGGTCGTAAGGAAGCTTACGGAAGCCGGATTCATCGTGGACGGCGATACGCCGGCTATAAAAGGAAAGATGGAGGACCTGCGCAAAAAGTATGACGCGTGTCTGGTGGTATTTAACGTATCGGGATTCGCACAGTACAATACCATGCGTGTAAAATGGGCGCAGCCCGCGGACCAGCCGTGGTACGTGTCGGAACTGCCCACCATATTCCTCTCTCTGAACTATACAAACCATCTGATCGACGTGCCGATGGCAAAGACCTATATCAACGCCTATCTGAATTCGGAGGAAGCAGTATCCGCCGCTATCAGTAAAATGACCGGAAAGTCCCCGTTTAAGGGCAGATACAGTGAAAATGTATTCTGCGGCCGCTGGGATACCAGAATTTAATCGTAAAACAGAAACTCCCCTGCCGGACTGAGTTCCATCCAAGCGGCAGGGGAGTTTCTGTCTTACGATTTCAATTCTTTCACGGTCAGCCCGTTTTCACGGCCCTGTTTCCTCCAGCCGATTGAAGCGGCGGCTATGTAGAGCGGGCGGGGGAAGGAGAGGGAGATGAGCTGGTCCGTTCCCTTTTCAAGGCGTCCGATGCGTGCAGCCATGTCTTTCAGCGCAGTGCCCAGCGGCTTTTTGATGCCCTTTTGCAGCGGCGCGCCTTTTAACTGAGACAGCATGGCCCCGGCGCCGCATCCAATGCCCTGTTTGTATTCGAAACCGCAGCGCAGGCACCAGTTCTCTACAATCCGAAGCGCGAGCGCGGCCTGCTTGCCCTCGTAAAAGCCACAGTTTACGGCGGCATAGACGGCCAGTGGTTCTGAATTTTCCAGGAGCCTGTTGTTTTTCTGCTGCCATTCCAGTTCCATTAAAAAGGAAAGCAGATGGGACGGAACGGCATCCACATAGAGCGGGAAGGAGAGGACAAGAAAGCTGGAACCTCTAAGCTGTTTTACGTCCTCAGGGGATGGCTCCCAGCGCATGCCCGTGTAAGCGGACGAGGCGGCGGGATGGGAAGCGGTAACGGTCATGATGTCCGTCTCTGTGCCGGGATCGAGTAAAGACCTCAAATCGTCCAGCAGCGCGCCGGAAGAGCTGTCGCGTCTCTTCGGGCTGCCGTTTATCAAAATTCCTTTCATGCCATATTCCCCCTTATCTGTTCCGGTGTCTGATAGAAATGCACGGTGCAGCCGGAAGCTCCGAAATTGACGGCATTTGCCTTCGCCAGGCGGTCTGCGGTCTCTTCCTCCAGCCTTGTGATGGAGTCCCCATAGAAATGCGTCGTGATTGCCATACGGTTATCGTGCCGCATGACATGGTGCATCTCTCCGTGAACGATGCGGAAAAATGGCTGGATATAACCGATGCTGCGGTCCAGAACATTTTTCACATAGGGGCTGTAGCCGCCGTAGCAGCAGCGGCTGATGAGTATGAGTTCACTGGTCCTGGACAGCAGTTTGCCCATCTCCTGATAGGAATCGGGAAGGACGCAGCTGCCCGGAGTCTTGATCCAGCAGCCAAAACAGCCAATACAGGGGCGTGCCGGATACATGGGGGAAAGGATGACAGCAGGCGGCTCGGAGGTTCCGAGCCTGGTCAACTGAGCGGTTTCGGGAAACAGCTCTTCAAATACGGCGGGGTCAAAGTCGTGGATGATTGTTTTCACTGAGGGGACCTCCTTTTTGGGTGTTTGCTGTTGTGGTGGAGATATCTGTTGCAGTGGAGATTTCTGTTGCAGTGGTATTTTCTGCCGCCGCGGCATTCTCTTTCCTCCCAATCTTTCCGGATCCGGCGGAAATACGTTCATCCGTGCGCGCGGCCAGTTGGGAACACCATTCAATCAGCATTTCATAGTAACGGATTCCATAGACGAGCACGGATCCGTGGAACGTGTGGCCGGCGTCCAGATTTCTGATATTCAGCTCTTCTTTCTGTGCCTTCAGCTCTTCGAGCCCTACGGAGGCGGTCTCCATAAACAACTCCAGATTCTGCTTTGCCGTGATGGGCTCTAAATACTCGTAGAAGAAAAACGACACCAGGTAGTCGAGGCGTGTTTTGGCAAAACGCACCGGCTGCTTTAACCAGGTAAGAAAGACACCACGGCCTTCTTCCGTAATGGAATAGAGCTTCTTAAACTTTCCTCCGGTCACTTTTTCTTCTGAGAGGATGAGTTTTCTCTCTTCCAGCCTCTTTAACGCGGGATAAATGCTCCCATAGCTTGCATAGAAGAAATAGGACGTGCTTTCCGCCATATACTGCTTTAAGTCATAACCGCTGGCGGCGCATCCCATTAAAAAACCAAGAATGATATACTCTAACATGATATTACCTCCTGATATATATCAAAACGATATATATTATACCGATACTATATCAGGTAACCATTCCAAAGTCAAGGAAATAAAAAAAGTAAGTGACGGTTGACGTACCCTTTTTCTTTCATGTACAATGAAAGAGGATGCCGTCTGTCATCGTGTATAAGAGCGCAGGCGGGAAAGGAAGAGGTATGAGAAATCTTTTCGCGAAATACAGGGAAGTTATACTCGGTCTGTTGATACTGATTTTACTGACCGTGTCGTGGCTCTTATACGCGAGTACTTTGAAACATGATTTTCAGAATGAGATCATCTCTTCTCTTGAGGAGGTTTCCACACAGGGGAAGAGTATTCTGGAAAAAGAGATAAATGGAAAGCTGGAATTATTGACCGAGGTTTCGCGCCGCGTTGGTTTTTACACTGTGGACAATTATGAGGAGGCCGCTGCCATGCTGGCCGCCACCGCGCAGGAGAATGGGTTTAAGCGGATGGGGGTCATCACTGCGGATGGAACGACATATACCACGGATCATGTATGTATGGATCTGTCCGACCGCCCTTATTACAGAAGGGGCCTGGCGGGAGAAAACAGTGTGTCCGATCCCCTGGTGGACCGGGAGGGGAGTGAAACGATCCATGTATATGCGGTGCCTGTCTATCATGATGGAGAGGTGACGGCGGTTCTGTTTGGCACCTATGATATCAACGAGATGCGCAGGCAGCTGGAGGTGACCTCCTTCGGAGGACGCGGATATACGTATATCGTAAATAAAGAGGGCAACTGCATTGTGGATTCCACTAATTCCTACAGTTACCCCAATATGCAGAATATTTTTACGTCCATGGAAGCGGAAGACCGGAAGAATCAGGCGATTGCGGACCGGATGAAGGTGGATTTTGAGAATGGGCAGGATGGATGCGTCAGATTCATAAATAAAGGGGTTCAGTACATGTACTACCGGCCGCTGCCCATCAATGACTGGTATCTGCTCACCGTGGCACCGGCCAGTGTGCTGGACAGCAAGATGAACGCGGTGCTGGGGCGGACGTATCTGCTGGGTGTGTTTATGGTGCTGATTTTCGTGGGAATCCTGGTTTATATTCTGAAGGATCAGAAACGGAGAAAGGCCGAGCTCATGCACAGCCTCTATACGGATGAGATCACCGGCGGTTACTCCTTTGCCAAATTCCAGGTGGAGGCGGAGAAGAAGATACGCCGGGCAGAGGCGGGGAGCCTGTCCCTGGTCAGCCTGGATATCGATGATTTTAAGTTTATCAATGAGCTTCTGGGATATGAGGAAGGAAATCACCTGATCCGGTATATTCATGGAGTTCTGGCGGGATGGTGCGGGGGCGAGGAAATTTTTGCTCATCAGTCTGCGGATATGTTTGTGGCACTCGTTGACGGTCACGACCATGATGCCTTGTGCAGGCGATTAGAGGAACTTTGCAGCCGTCTTCAGTCGTATTCCATCTGGCCTCAGAATAAGCTGGCTATCGTGCCGGCCATGGGGATATTCCAGATTCGAGACAAGAGCCTTACACTGGATTTCTGTCTCGACTGCGCAGGCATTGCCAGAAAGAGCCGAAAGGGACAGTTCGCCGTCCATTACGCATTTTATGATGAGCGGGTGAAGGAGCAGATCTATCGGGATAAGCGGATCGAAGCCGTGATGAAGAGAGCGCTGGAAAATGGAGAATTCAAGGCGTATTACCAGCCCCAGTATGACGCAGAATCCAAGCGGATCGTAGGGGCAGAGGCCCTGGTGCGCTGGGCGAGGCCTGACGGTGAGATCGTGTCGCCGGGCGAGTTTATTCCGCTGTTTGAGAAAAATGGATTCATCAGCGAGCTGGACCGGTATATGTTCCGGATTGTCTGTGAACAGCAGAAGGAATGGGGGAACCGCGGATATGCGGTGGTGCCGGTATCCGTCAATGTATCGAGAAAGCTTCTCTATGACCTGAATTTTGTGGAGAAATACAACCGGATTCTGACAGAGACTGCGGTGGAAGTCCAGAATGTGGAGGTCGAGATTACGGAGAGCGTGTTCTTCGACAATCAGCCTCGTCTATTGGATGCCATCAGGCATCTGCATCAGTCCGGTTACCGGATCCTTCTGGATGACTTCGGTACGGGGTATTCCTCTATGGCCATGCTGAAGGACATGTCGTTTGACACGCTGAAGATCGATAAAAGCTTTGTCGACAATATTGGTGATGAGAGAGGCAATAAGATCGTGGATGGCATCATACGCCTGGCGGAGTCGCTGGAGCTGAGCACCATCGCCGAGGGCGTGGAGACGAGAGAGCAGTACGAGTATTTAAAGGCGCACGGATGCGACGTAATACAGGGGTATTACTTTGGCCGGCCGATGACCGCAGAATCATTTGAAATGCTGCTGAGCAGCCAGACGGCCGGCAGATAGAGTTTTGTAAGCAGGAGCAGGAGCCCGGGAGGTAATCTTATGGGGTCTGCTCCTCTTTTTTATCCTGGGAGAGGATCAGGCGGTTGATCTCATCCGCCTCGTGGCGGTGTATGGCCGAAAAGTACCGGTCGATCAGGACCGCGATAAACACACACAGCAGTGATGTGTATAGAAAGCTGCTGATGGTGGGAACCGTCCAGTTTAAAACAAAGCTTGCGATTATAATAGTCGCATACTCTGCTGCGAAGAACGTGATCTGGTACGCTCTTTCCGACTGAAACGGAATGTGATCGCACACGACTGATATGAGCTGTATGAAAATGATAAGCCCTGTAAGTTCCAGGACAAAGACGCCGCTCAGTGCATAGTTGTTTCCCAGAATCAGGTTATAGACGGCGTTAAACAGAATGACGATAGTAAAGGCGATCGCCGAACTGGGAAGATAGGTTCTTAATAATCGTTTCATGGCATTTCCTCCTTGTTATCGAGATAATTTTTCTTTCAGCGCAGGTATATAATTTCTGCTGACAATGAGCTTTTCGCCGTTTTTCAGCAGGGCTTCCAGCCTGTGATTCCACAGGGGGGACACGCTCTTCAGCCAGGCGGTGTTGACGATGCAGTTTTTGCTGATCCGGACAAATGTGGTATTGGCCAGCTTTTCCTCAAGGGACGAAAGCGTCTCGCGGCTTTCGTACACATTTTTGCCGCTGTAGAGGAATGTGCGTCCGTCAGCGGAGTCCACATAGATAATCTCCTCGGAATGCAGATAGAAGGAAGTCTCTCCGATCCGCCCTTCCAGTGAAAAGGAGTACTGGCGGATATAGTCCAGGAGACGCCTCAGCCGCGGGTCAGCAATGTGGCACCGGATTTCGATTTCGGGCTCGGAAAGGTCGAGCCCCTCGTGCAGTGTTATTTTCATGTCATTCTCCTTTTTGGATATCCTGTGCACCGGATTTATGATATCATTATAGAAGCGGCAGGAAAAAAGAACAAGGGGAACCGGCCAAGATGCCTTGAGGGGCGATGAAATACAGAGAGAGGAAGAGAAGGAGAAGATAATATGGCAAAGACGATGGGAGCTGTTATGGGGGATAACATGGAAGAGGAGATCATTCTTGAGACAGAAAGGCTGGCTCTGCGGCGGCTTCGGCGGGCAGATTACGCTGACCTCTGCCTGATGTTAAAGGATGAAGAGGTGATGTATGCTTATGAGCATGCATTTGAGGACTGGGAGGCCGCCGACTGGCTGGACCGTCAGCTAATGCGCTATGAAAAATACGGGTTTGGCTTATGGGCCGTGATTTTAAAGGAGACTGGGGAACTGATCGGACAGTGCGGGCTGACCATGCAGGAGGCCGGCGAAAGAGAGGTGCTGGAGGTCGGTTATTTATTCAGAAAGGATTTCTGGCACTGCGGATACGCGCTGGAGGCCGCTGCCGCGTGCAGGGATTATGCATTTGAGAAGCTGGGAGCGGAGGAGGTGTATTCCATTATCCGGGATACCAACGCTCCTTCCAGGGCCGTGGCGGAGAGAAACGGTATGACCGTTTGCGGCAGTATCGTTAAGCACTACTATGGAATGGACATGCCCCACCTTCTGTACAGAATCAGCCGCTCGGAAGCGGGGGCTGATTCTGCACAGAAGGCGGGGCAGGATCTGGAGCATGTGTGAAATGCTATTTCTCGTCACATACCTGGAATATGAAGAATTTTAAATAGTAAGAGGTTTCATCTCCGGACCAGAGAATGGGATGATCCGGTGCCTGCGTCCGGTATTCGACCTGGCGGAGGCGCTTGTGGACATTGCCGGCGGCTTCCCGTATGGTCTTTTCAAATAACTCCGGTGTCATGAAGTGGGAGCAGGAGCAGGTGGCTAAGTAGCCGCCGTCCTTTACCAGCTTCATACCTCTTAAATTAATCTCCCGATAGCCTTTAACCGCGTTCTTTACGGAGCTTCTGGACTTTGTGAAGGCGGGGGGATCGAGGATGACGACGTCGAATTTCTCACCCTGGCGTTCCAGCTCGGGAAGCAGCTCGAAGACATCGGCACAGCGGAATTTGACCGTATCGGAGAGGCCGTTTAAGGCCGCGTTTTCTTCGGCCTGGGCGACTCCCAGCTCGGAGGCGTCCACACCCAGGACGGAGGAAGCGCCGGCCAGACCGGCATTAAGTGCAAAGGAGCCGGTATGGGTGAAGCAGTCTAATACCCGTTTGCCGGCGCAGAGTCTCTGAATTGCCAGCCGGTTGTATTTCTGATCCAGGAAGAAGCCGTTTTCTGCCCGTCTTTAAGACTACCAGATAATGCACGTTATTTTCCACGATTCCACCTTAGTGTCAAAGGGATCGCCGATGAAGCCCTTGAAGCGCTCCATGCCTTCCTGGAGCCGGACCTTGGCGTCGCTTCGTTCGTAGACGCCGCGGATCTGGATTCCGTCCTCGGCCAGGACCTTCTTAAGCTTGTCCAGGATAACCGGCTTGAACCGGTCGATTCCCAGGGCAAGGGATTCCACAACGAGTACGTCGGAAAACTTATCGATGACAATACCCGGAAGAAAATCGGCCTCGCCGAAGATGAGACGGCAGCTGGAGGTATCGGTCGTGGTCTTCCTGTACTCCCATGCGGCGCGCACTCTCATCTCCAGAAAGTCGTCGTCCACAACGGTATCCTTTTTTCTGGACATTATGCGGACGGTCAGCCTGGAGTTGGTGTTGATGAAGCCATGGCCCAGCGGATAACCGTCGAAGTCTTCCACGAATACCATGTCGCCATTGGCGTAATCCCCCTTGATGGTGTCGATCTCATTGTCATAAATCCACATGCCGCCGGCTTTCAACGAGCGGCCTTCGCCTTTTTTTATTCTTACAACTGCAGATTCCATATAGATTCTCCTTTTGATTGTGAATACTCTTGTATGTTAAAACTGGTTTTTCAGTCTGCCCAGCAGACGGTACAGCGGGTCAAACAGCAGGAGTGTGACGGCAAAGTTGCTGATGCCGTGAACAATGTCGAAGGGAATGCCTGCTGTCCACCATGCAAACGCGGCTCCGATGCCGCCTGTAAAGAAGTAGGAGACGGCGCACAGCAGCCCGAAGAGCATACCGAAGATCCCTGCAAGCAGCGCAGCCGATATCGAACGCGGTTTTCCGTTCCATCCCATGAGAAATACGGAACCGCAAAGGATCGCCCACACATAGAGATAAGAAAACCACCACAGGCCGAAGCCGTAGATCAGTCCCTCCAGAATGACGAATACATAGAGGA
>NZ_JBKVCZ010000162.1:0-13997 GCF_046966825.1 Hungatella sp.
AACGAACTTAATATGACACAGACAGCAGGCCTTACCACCTATGTGCTGCTTCAGATTTCAGCGGAGCAGATGAGGCGCTTTTTCCCAAACTTTGAGGCGCTCCATTTCCAGACACTGATCACGAAAGGAATCCAAAGCCCGGATCAAAAGGAGATGTTCTTCCATTTGGACGCCATGGTGAGCGAATACGAAAAACAGGCGGACGGCTATCAGCTTCTGGTAACCGCCCACCTCTATGAGTTTCTCTATTATCTCTACCGCTGCTGTTCCCATTGGAACGAATCGGGAGGCGATGACGATTCCAGCCGGGATATGAAGCGGATTGCCGGAATTATGGACTACGTCCGCCGGAATTTCCGCAGGCCGCTGACGCTTAACGATGCCGCCGCTTCCCAGGGCCTGAGCCGGGAGTATTTCTGCCGCCTGTTTAAGAAATATACGGGCCAGACATTTCTGGCATACGTAAATTCTGTGCGCACCATGAATTTTTACGAAGAGCTCCTGAGATCGGATGAAAGCATTACGCAGCTGATGGTACAGAACGGACTTACGAATTACAAGGTCTTCATGCGGGTTTTTAAGGAAATGTATGGGACAACTCCGCAGAAGATACGGAAATCTGCTGCAAAATCCGCAGCAAAAAATGCCGCAGAATCACTTTTTACTCCGTGATCTGCGGCATTTTATATTTACTGAATTATGATATATTATGCGATGGTCTCCGCATACTTCCTGATGTTGGAGGCATTGGCGATCTTCTTCACCTGGCCATCGCTCACGACTACCAGGGTAGGCGCCTGCATGATGCCAAGCTGTTCTGCCAGTTCTGCATTCTCCTCTGCATCCACCACCTCATAATCCACATCCTTTAAGAACTGCTTTGCCATCTTGCAGTTTGGACACGTCTTGGTCGTGAAGAGGTAGGAACCAGCCGGAATCTCTGCGTTGTGAACGGCTTCCTTCACCGTCTCCGCACTCTTGTTTCCCTTCTTCAGTACCGATCCGGTGATGTCGTAGGTGGTACGGTTCTTGTATTCCTGCGTCTTGCCCTCGTTCCAGTTCTGTACCGGTCTGTAGTAGCCGGTGATACGGCTGTAGATCTCAGCGCGCTTTCCGCAGATCGGGCAGACGCTGTGTTCGCCGATCAGATAGCCATGCTCTGCACAGATGGAATACGTCGGTGACAGCGTGTAATACGGAAGCTTGTAGTTCTCCGCAATGGTGTGCACCAGTCTCGCCGCGGCCGCCCAGTCAGGAAGCTTCTCGCCCAGGAAGGCATGGAATACAGTTCCCGAGGTGTATAAGGTCTGCAGCTCATCCTGAATATCCAGAGCATCGAATATATCCGCCGTATAATCGACAGGCAGATGAGAGCTGTTGGTGTAGTAAGGCGTATCCCCTTCGGCTCCGGCCGTCTTAATATCCGGATATCTCTTCCTGTCATGCTTGGCCAGACGGTAGGTCGTGGACTCCGCCGGTGTGGCCTCCAGATTGTATAAGTCGCCGTATTTCTCCTGATAATCGGAAAGGCGCTCTCTCATATGGTTTAATACGTTCTTTGTAAATTCCTGTGTCTGTACACTTGTCATGTCTTCGCCCAGCCATCTGGCATTGAGGCCAACCTCGTTCATACCGATTAAGCCGATGGTGGAGAAATGGTTTTCAAAGGTTCCCAGATATCTCCTGGTATAAGGGTACAGTCCCTGGTTCAACAGCTTGGTGATCACTTCCCGCTTCGTCTTTAAGGACCTTGCGGAAACGTCCATCATATGGTCCAAACGGCTGTAGAAATCAGCCTCGTCCTTTGCCAGGTAAGCGATTCTCGGCATATTGATGGTTACGACGCCCACCGATCCGGTACTTTCGCCTGATCCGAAGAACCCGCCCGTCTTTCTGCGCAGCTCACGGAGATCGAGGCGCAGACGGCAGCACATACTTCTGACATCGCTGGGTTCCATATCGCTGTTTATGTAATTGGAGAAGTAAGGCGTACCGTACTTGGAGGTCATCTCGAACAGCAGTCTGTTGTTCTCGGTATCGGACCAGTCAAAGTCCTTGGTGATGGAATAGGTCGGGATCGGATACTGGAATCCGCGTCCGTTGGCGTCTCCCTCGATCATCGTCTCGATGAAGGCCTTGTTGATCATATCCATCTCTGTCTTACAGTCTTTGTACTTGAAGTCCGCTTCCTTACCGCCTACAATAGCCGGAAGCTCTGCCATATCGCCCGGCACGGTCCAGTCCAGCGTGATGTTGGAGAACGGCGCCTGAGTACCCCAGCGGCTTGGCGTATTAACGCCGTAGATGAAGGACTCGATGCACTTCTTCACCTCCGGGTAGGTTAAGTTATCTATCTTTACAAAAGGAGCAAGGTAGGTATCGAAAGAGGAAAATGCCTGAGCGCCTGCCCATTCATTCTGCATTATGCCTAAAAAGTTGACCATCTGGTTGCAGAGCACGGATAAATGCTTTGCAGGGGATGATGTGATCTTGCCCGGAATGCCGCCCAGACCTTCCATGAGAAGCTGCTTTAAGGACCAGCCCGCGCAGTAGCCTGTCAGCATGGACAAATCGTGGATATGGATATCCGCATTCCTGTGGGCATCCGCGATCTCCTGATCGTATATCTCGGACAGCCAGTAATTTGCCGTAACCGCACCGGAATTGCTTAAGATCAGGCCGCCTACGGAATAGGTAACGGTCGAGTTCTCCTTGACACGCCAGTCCTCCACCTTCACATAGCTGTTCACCACATCCTTATAGTCCAGGATGGTATTCTTCATGTTACGGATTTTTTCTCTCTGTTTTCTGTATAAAATATAGGCCTTTGCCACATCCGTGTAACCGGTCTGCTCCAGGACGTGCTCAACGCTGTCCTGAATCTGCTCAACCGTTACCTGGCCGTCTCTCATCTTTTCCTGAAAGTCCGCCGTAACACGGAGGGACAACAGCTCCAGAATCTCATTATTAAAATCCTTCTTTGTAGCCTTAAATGCCTTCTTTATCGCTTCCGTTATCTTATTCAGACTGAATTCAGCGACCTCCCCATCTCTTTTCAATACTGATATCATTTATACCTGACTCCTTTCCTTTTACAACCCTGACACCGCCTTAACCGGTGCATTGTTTATTATAGCAGAAGAGAAACAAAAACACAATATCTGGTTTCGCAAAAAACATTAAAACCATATATTGTGTCTTATTATGTTTTCTTATAAGCTTCGAGTCACTTATCGCAAAACTGCGGACTGTCTGTCAGTATAGCACACCTTACACAGTTTCTCAACCACCAATTCGACCGGTGTGCTCCGCAGCCGTACATTTATGCTTTTTGCCATTTTAAATCAGGTTTGCATACATCTCCGCAGGCACATAGGCGCTGACAAAAATACCGTCGTCCCGGTACTCTTCCTTCAGAAGCTGGCCGTATTTCCGGATCAGCTGTATCTTTCCGGCATCCTGATAGGGGTATATCCGCTCCAGGAATACTTTCCTGCTCCTCAAAATACTCTCCAGCAGATTCAGGAGCTCGTCCAGTCCCTCCCCGGTCTTTGCCGAAATCTTCACCTGGTAATCGGAAGATAAGTCGCGGGGAATCCTCATCTCACCTGCCGCGTCTATCTTATTAAAGACTGTGATCACTTCCTTGTCGTGAACGCCCAAATCCTTCAGCGTCTCATAGACCACATACATCTGCATATCCATCTGGGGATTGGAGCAGTCCACCACATGAAGAATGATGTCCGAGTACTTTGCCTCCTCCAGTGTGCTCTTAAACGCCTCGATCAGATTATGGGGCAGCTTCCGTATAAATCCGACCGTGTCAGTCAGAAGAATCTGCTCCCCGCCGGGAAGCTCTAAGTTTCTCGTTGTCGGGTCCAGCGTGGCAAAGAGTTTGTCCTCCGCCAGAATTCCGGCGTCCGTAAGCGTGTTGAGCAGCGTGGACTTTCCCGCGTTGGTGTAACCCACAATGGCTGCCACCGGAGTATGGTTCCTTGTCCGCTGCTGCCTGGCCACGTCCCTGTGGCGCTTCACATCCTCCAGTTCCGCTTTCAGCTGGCCGATCCGGTCGTGAATCAGACGACGGTCCACCTCCAGCTTCTTCTCGCCGGGACCTCTCGTTCCGATTCCGCCGCCCAGACGGGAGAGCGAATTTCTCAGTCCCACCAGTCTGGCCGCCCGGTACTTCAACTGGGCCAGCTCCACCTGGATCTTACCTTCCCTGGTTGTCGCCCTGGAAGCGAAAATGTCGAGAATTACCATGGTACGGTCCATCACCTTCGTATCCAGTGCATCCTCCAGATTCCGAAGCTGTGCGGGCGACAGCTCGTCATCGCAGACAATGCCAGTGGCATTCAGCTCCCAGACGCGCTCCTTCACCTCTTCGATCTTTCCCTTGCCCAGATACGTCCCCGGATGAATCCGTTCCCGGTTCTGGATGATCTTGTCCACCGTGACGGCTCCCGCCGTCTCCACAAGCTCCTCCAGTTCCTCTAAGGAGGCTGCTGCCAGGCTTTCCTCTTCCGTGCTCACGGCCACCAGAATGACCCGCTCTTCGATTTCCTTTAACTCCACTAAATCAGCCATTGATCTCCTAATCCATTACCTTGTCTTTATTTCAATCCTCATTTTGGGTTCCTGTACCACTCAAAATGACACAGCAGCTTATCTGCTTTTTAAAAACTCCAGTTCCCGCGCGGCTTCTTCGTCTGAGCTGTTTCCTGCCACATACTGCTCCATCAGCTCCCGCGCCTTGTCAAAGTCTCCCTTGTACTCGTATGCAACCGCCTGATTGTAGATCAGGTCCGGCACCGAGGCGGCGTCCGGCTTTAATAATCCCTGGGCGAAATAGGTAATAGCCGTCTCATAATCCTTTTCCCCGAATTTGCAGAGGCCCATCCGGTTGTACAGCTCGGCATTTTCGATTCCTTCCGCCTGGGCGCTCTCATAGAGCGTCATGGCCTCGGCGGATGCTCCCTGGTTCTCCAGCGCCGCTCCGGCCGCGAGAATCGCCTCCGCCCTGCCTGGAGCGTTTTTCTCCGTATCCAGTTCGGCTGCACGCTTATAATCGTCCAGCGCCCCGCTTAAGTCTCCTGTCTGCGCTTTGGAGACGCAGCGCATGTTCAAATATTCCGGCCGCTCCTTATCCACCTGGATCAGGATACCGTAGGTATCCGAGGCAGCCTGGTAATCTGCGGCACGGTATTCCGCCTCCGCACGGTATTTCAGTACGTCAATATCGAATGCGCCCACCAGCGCGTTGGAGGCATTAATCGCCTCGTCGAAAGAAGCGATCGCACTCTCATAATCCCCAGCATTCAGCGCTTCTATTCCCGCATCGCGGTACGTATATTTATTTTCACTCTTTCCGCATCCTACGGTTAAGCTCATGCATACGCCTGCCGTCAGGACGAGAAGCTTTAATCTGGAACCCATTTTTACTCTGGAACATGTTTTCATCTTAAATTCTCCATCCGGGGAAGTTACTGCTTTCCGGTACTTCCGTGGCCTCCGCGGTCCTCATGGTCAAGCCTGTCCGTTTCCTCAAATGACAGCTCCGGCTGGTGCTTCATGATGCGGAACTGGCAGATTCTGTCATTGGCGTGAATCACCGTGTCACGAAGGGCATAAGCCGGGAAAAACCACTGGTCATTGTCCCCGCAGTACGTCTCATCGATGACTCCCATGCTGTTCGTCTGGATCACACCGTAATTCTTAAACGTACTGCTTCTCGGCACCACATGGGCCTCATAGCCAGCCGGCAGCTCCATGGCGATTCCAAGCGGAATCAACTGAAACTCTCCCGCCTTCAGTTCAACCTCTTCCGCCGCACGCAAATCGATCCAGTCGGATTTGCCTCCAATGTAGCATAAACGCTCGATTTTATCTGTAAAATATTTTATTCTGATCTTCTCTGTCACTGTATGTCCTCCTGATTGTGAGCACGAAACGGCTGTCTCTCAGCCGCCTGCGTGCGGTAATTATTCTGTGTTTCCACCGTCCTCACGGGTTACAGCCGCTTCCGCGATCCCGTCTCCCAACTCGGTGAGGGGGATTTCCTCCAGAAGCGCCTCATCTTCGGGGAGCAGCTCTCCGCTTCCCTTTAACTCCTCCTCCACCTCCATGCGGATCTCGGCAGCGGTTTCGGGGTCCGGAGTGGGGAGATTCTGAGTCGAGCCGATTCCGAACCGGCGAAGGAACTCCTCCGTCGTAGCAAACAGTGCTGGGCGGCCCGGAGCGTCGAGGCGGCCCACCTCGTATACCAGGTTGTATTCCACCAGCCTGTTCACCGCGTGATCAGACTTGACGCCGCGGATCTTCTCGATCTCCATCTTCGTGACCGGCTGCTTATAGGCGATGATCGACAGCGTCTCCAGGACCACATCCGTCAGCACCTGTTTTTTGGGGGTGGCAGCCACACGGATGAGATTCTCATAATACTCCGGCCTGGTGCACATCTGGTAGCTGTTCTCCAGTTCGATAATCTGCATCCCCTTCCGTCCGGCCTCGTACTGCTTCATGAGCCGTTTTACGGCGGATCTTGCCGTCTCCTCGTCCTGTCCGATCGCGGCTGCCAGCTGTCTCACCTCGACGGAATTACCCATGGTAAATAAGACCGCTTCGATCACGGCCTCATACTCCCGCTCTTCATTCGTAATCTCTCTCAGTTCCTCAATCGGCAGCGACTCCTGCGCTTCCCACTTCTTCTTCATCTTTTTTATACCCTTCGATATCTTCCTCTAACTCCGATAAGTCCAGATCCTCTTCCTCGCCTTCCGGCTCCAGCGTCTCAATAAACATATCGTCGAATAAATGCTCCTGGGTCAGATGAATCTTACCGATCTTCATCAGCTCCAGAAGCGCAAGAAACGTCACCACGACCTCCGTCTTGTCCGCCTGCTTTTCGAGCATTCCCCGGAAAGAGAATTTGCGGTGCAGCCTGGCATAACCCAGAACCGAGGTAATCTTGTCCTCCAGACTCACCGGTTCTCTCGTAATATTACCGAACCGGCTCCTCACAGGGTCGATCCGGTCCTCTGTCCTTTTCATCACGGACTTGAAAATCTCCTGAAGCTTTGCCAGCGTCAGGCCGTCCAACAGGCTATCCAAGTCCACCGGCGGCTCATACTTCGCCACCTCCGGAGGCACCGTAGGCCCCTTAAAAAGCAGGCGGTCCGCGCCGACCTCCTTCTCCTTCAGTTCAAACGCCATGTATTTGTAATACTTATATTCCAGAAGACGCGCCACCAGTTCAGCCCTCGGATCTTCCTCCTCGCCGTCCTCATTCACTTCTCTCGGCAGGAGCATGCGGGATTTGATGTCGATGAGCGTCGCCGCCATCACCAGGAATTCACTGACAATGTTTAAATCCTCGGTCTCCATGTGGCTCACGTAATCGAGATACTGCTCCGTAATCGTCACAATAGGAATGTCATAAATATTCAATTTATTCTTTTCAATCAGATGGAGCAGCAAGTCCAGAGGACCCTCAAAATTCTCCAGCTTATAGGATATTCCCATAGTTTCCTCCCGGCATCAGAAAGTAAGCGCTACCGGTTAGTATATCAAATCCACCGGCTTCTGTAAATATTTAACCTGTTTTTCTCTTTGATTATTATTTCAATCCACGCCGGTAATTTCACAGAGTACGGCTGCATCTTATTAAATCCACCACCACAAGCTGCGGTTTGTTGTTCAGCCTGATATTGATGGAATGCGTCCCCAGGCCGCGGCTCACGATCATGTACTTCCCGCTCTCCTCAAATGTTCCGGCGCACCACGGCAGAAAGAACTGAAACTGAGGGGTCATGACCCCGCCCAGATACGGAAGGCGTATGGTTCCCCCATGAAAATGGCCGGACAGCGTCAAATCCGCGCCCCATTTCCGGCAGGAATCGAAAAAGAGGGGCGAATGGCAGAGCAGGATTAAAAACCGCTCCCGTTCAGCCGGTCCCGCCAGCCGTCCAATCTCCTCCGGCCGCAGATGGTCGGGATGGAACTTCTTATAATACCGTTCCGCCAGATCGATTCCGGTGACGGCGATATCATCCCGGAACTCCATTGTCCTGTTGGAAAGGTAACGGACTCCCATTTTCTTTAGCTCCCTCACATAGATGTCATACTGCATCCCGAAATTCTTCCGTTCCCGGTTCATCCGCGTCTCATGATTTCCATTGCCGTAATAGACGGGGCAGCGTTTCGTCAGTTCCCCAATCAGTTCCAGGGATACCCGCAGATCCGCGCTTTCCCTGCTGACCATCATGTCGCCCCCGATCAGGATCACGTCGGGTTTTACCTCATCGACCGCATGGAGCAGGCGTTTATTATGATCTCCAAACTCATGATCATGTAAATCAGAGAGAAACACCATCCGGCAGTCTCTCGTTATCTTTTCAGTCAGAATCACCGTCCTCTCTACGGACAGCTGCTCCCTCTCATACTGCGAGCGAAGCAAAAGTCCCGCTCCTGCAGCGGCGGACAGCACACCGGCGGCAAGCCACATATCATTCTTCCTCATCTTTCACCAGTCTTCCACTTCATTTTATTTAATATTATTTCATTTTATTTCTTTTGATAGCTTTTGATTTTGTATCATCATACACTGAAAAAGTATGCCGCGTCAAGGCAAAGCATACTTAAGCTTTCGCGTTTATCCGAACGGGCTTTCCTGAATGGGCTTTCCGTAACGGACCTTTCCGTGAAACGAAAAAAGCCGCTGTACCCTTTTGTGGTACAGCAGCCTATTGGGAACCGGCTTATGCCAGATGATGCTTCTTTTCCAGTTCCTCTCTCATGGTTGGTGCTTCCTTATCGATATTCATGAAAAATGCCGCCAGCAGCATCAGCGCCGATAAAATAGCTCCGAAGTAGCCGAATGCAAAGACAATTGCATGTTTCGCAGTCTCTGTCTGGACCGCGGCCAGACCGTCGTAACCGCCCGCCGCGATGATCCAGCTGGCGATGGCCGGCCCCAGGCCAAGCCCCACCTTCTGACCAAAGCTTACGCAGCTGTTGATTAAGCCCTCAGAGCGGATCCCCGTCTTCCATTCTCCGTAATCGACCACATCCGCAGCCAGAGCAAACGCACAAGCAAACAGCACGCCGCTGGCCAGGCCCTTAATGATAAATCCGGCAATGATGACCGGCAGCACGTTCCCTCCAATCCCAATCAGGAAAAAGCCCAGGGTATTGCCGAATGCTCCGGCCAGCAGACAGTTTCTTCGTCCGAAACGCTTTGTGAGAGCAGGAACAAAGAAGTTGATAATGACCACGGGAACAATTCCGCAGGCCGAAATAAAGGACAGCAGCCCCAGATTGTTCAGACAGACATTGCAGTAATAATAGGTCATGGATCCGGGTCCGGCCGCCTGCGCCAGAATTAAGATGAAAAGCGCAGTCAGCAAGAAAAAGTATTTATTCCTCATCATCGCCGGCAGAGCCTCTTTTAACGGCACTGTCCCGGCCTTCTTCCCTTCCTCCGGGGCAGCATCCAGGAGACGTTCCCTCGTTCCCCAGAAACCAATCCAGATCAGCATCGTAGCGATCACACCGTAAATGACGGCGGTCATCTGCCATCCGAATTTAGCCACGAGCACTACCATAAAGGTAGTTACGGCAAGCCCTCCCGCCTGGTTTAAGATCTGATTGATCGACGCCATCTTCTGACGTTCCTGACCGTTTAGCGTCATGCGTGACAGCAGTGCCGTATGAGATACCATGTAGGCGGTAAAGCAGATACAGTTAAGGAAAATATAGGTGAGATACGCGTATACCAGCTTAGCCGCATCACTCATGGAGGCCGGCACGCTGAAGGTGAGAATCAGAGACACCAGTGTAAACGGCGCGCTGATCAGAAGCCATGGACGTGCCTTCCCCCATCTGGTCTTCGTCTTGTCAATGATTCCTCCCATAATGATATCGCTGGCCCCGTCAAAAAAGCGGGCCACCAGCATCATGGTACCGACCGCCGCGGCTGCTATCCCGACGGAATCCGTTAAATAGGAAGTCAGAAACATCCCTAAAATCTGTGTGATAATGTTGCCGCCTCCGGATGCCAGGCCGTACGATATCTTTTCTCTTACAGGCACCGCCCCGTTGTCTTTTCCCTGATAATCCATTTGAAAACCCCCTCATTTTTATTTCATTCTGATTTTTACCGGATTATAGACGATATTTCCATGTCCGGGCTCTGCCTTACGGTCCGCAATCAGCCCATGGTTGCCCCGGAACTCCATGGGTTCCTTGTCGGCCGTTCCGCTTAAAATGCGGTGGCATAGGGCAATATTCTCATCCATGATCTCCTTTGCCAGGCGCCCGTCACCGTGAGAAGCCAGCACTGTATCAAACATTCCCCTCACCTGTTCTCTCAGCCGGATTAACCCTGCTCTGTACGCTTCAATAGAAAGCGCATAATCCTCGAAGAGAAATGTAAATCCGTTGCACGCGTCTCCGAGTATAAGCATCCGCTCTTCCGGAATCAGCATGACCAGACTGCCCCTTGTGTGGCCCGGGCAGGCATAAATCCGGATGGTAACTCCGCCCAGATCGAAGCTGTCCCCTTCCTTTAAGTCATGGTATGCTTCGATGTGTACCACCGGTGTAAAGTCCTGTTCCGTCACGTCCTTCCCCAGGCTGCCCATCAGAAACAGTCCTGCCCTGCGAAATTCATAGGAGCTGTGTTCCCTGTATATGTAGCCATCCTCCTGATTGATATAGACACAGTCAGGTGGAAATTCCGATGCCCCCATCGCGTGGTCCACATGTCCGTGTGTCAAAAGAACCACCAGAGGTTTGTCGGTAAGCATTTCGATCAGAGGCCTGACAAAGCCGATTCCGCTTCCGCTGTCGATAAGAGCCGCCCGCTCTTCGCCTTCCACCAGATACATCAGTTCCGATGAAAACGCATAAATCCTTGTTATCCTGTCACTCACTTTTTCATATTTAAAATTCAATTCTGCCATTTTCATTCACCTCCCCCGTGTGGATAAATCATTTATATATATTTATCCATTTTTTTGATAATCGCTGTCAAATTTCCCCTTCGCAGCGAAGCCCATGGAAAATGATGCTGTTATCAACAGCTTTATGCCTTTCCATATCTGTATTTTAGACAAAATTCCTTGTAAATGAAATATCATTCTGCTATACTTTTAGTGACATATTTCTATTTCAATCATACATAAGGGGGATTACAGAATGGACAGAATGACCTTTCGGGAGATGATTCGGCCACTGTCCTCATATGAGGAAGAATTGAAGCGCACACAGAGCAGCAACCGGCTGATGGAGCAGTCCATTCAGTACGCCTATAAAAAAGATAAGGATGGATATTACTTTTTCACCAATCTGGCCATGTCAGACCAGGGAGGCCATACACCGGATCCGATGCACGCCTCCCTGTCTCACACGATTTTAAAGGACAAGCTGCGCCTGATCATACACGCCCGCTTCTCCGCACGCCCCTTCCATTACGATGAATTTATCAGTGTCAATTACGTCTATTCCGGAAGCTTGACGCTCCGTTTTCCTGATTCCACGGTCATTCTAAAAAAGGGCGAGTTATTCTTAATGAACACGGACGTAGTCCACGCCTTCGAGATCGAGAGCGAGGAGGACTTGATACTCGGAATTCAGATTGAGCGGGAATTTCTGAGTAAGGAGCTGCTCTACGGCTTATCCGACAACGGTCCCATCACCGACTTTCTGGTCAATACACTGGCCGGCAAAGAGAGCGTATTTTCCTATCTGATCGCAGACTGTGCCCAGGATGAGCGCATGGCGACACTGTTCGAGGACCTGTTCTGTGAATACTTCGAACCATCCCTGTGCAGCTCCGCCCTGGTGGAAAACTACGTGAAAATATTTTTTATTCTGCTGATCCGCAGCTCCCACAGCCGCATCAACATGAACACTAAGGCGGATATTCTGGCAATCCTAAACTACATTGAGGCCCACTGCGCCGACTGCTCACTCCAGTCCCTGGCCGATGAATTTAACTTTAACCCAAAATACTTAAGCGCGCTGATCCGCAAAAAAACGGGGCGTTCCTTCTCAGATCTGCAGACGGATGCGCGTATGCGTTCCATCTGCTATTATCTAAAGAACTCCGGGATGACAATCCGGGAGATCGCAGAGCTCTGCGGGTATACGAATATGAACTTCTTTTATCGGAAATTCAAAGAAATGTATGGTATGAGCCCGAAGCAGTACAGGGGCATTTAAGAAGAAGGCATGCCGCGGTTACCCGCACATGCCTTCTCACCGGAAGCTTCAGCTGCATGGTCATCACGCAGGAGGACGCCTCTTCTGCCAGCTGTATATTGTCAGATTTGCACGACTCGTTCCGTAGCGTCTGTTCGATGAACCGCAGGATGTCCTCTCCCTTTTCAATAATAATTTTAAAATTTCCTCTTGCCATCTTACCCGTAATTATAGTAGAATATACGCAAGCACACCTCTTCATTGAAACCGCAAAGGCTCTGTGAATAAGAATCCCGTTATGTAACCCTGATAAAACTCATGGTTGCGAAGACACTTATCTTACAGTATGAAGCAGGTATGCTTGGGGTCCGATAATCGAACCCAAGCTATATGTATCTACCATAAAGAGATACAATACTCTGTTCGCAGAGGCCTGTCAGGCATATCCAAAACAGGCAGGCTGCCGTCAATCAGCCTATTGTAGCCAATGTTTGAGGTAGGAGACAAGCATAGCATGTCGTACTACGTGTAGTTGAGTTACAAGCCTATGCCTGAACCTGCCCCGCTTTATCGGGCATTTGACATGGGCAATTGACAACCAATAAGTCCGCCGCATAACGCGGCGGACACCAGCCTCAGCACATAGATAAGCTGTTCCATGACAAATTCGTTCAAATTATCACCTCTGTCCGGATCGTCCTGTATGGCGGATTGTCTTCTACTTCACCCATACACCGGACGCATCCAGCGTATATCCATCCGGAGTCACCGTATTCTTCATCATCGCCCCATCGGCGCCCAGGTAAAACCATTGGCCGTCGGACTCCACCCAGGTACTGGAAGCCATAGCGCCGCCGGACTTGAAGTAATACCACGCGTCGTTGGAATAATGGCGCCAGCCCGTAGCCATGGTCCCGTCGGAATCGAACCAGTAATCAGCCCCGTCTATCGTCATCCACTCATTGGCGGCGCGGTTTCCGTCGTTCTTTACAAAGTACCACTTTGCCCCCTCCTGCTGCCACTTTGCAGTCTGGGAGCCTCCGCTCTTCAGCGCAAAACCGTAGTCCAGCAGAGCCGAGGTATCCGTATACTGTGTAGACTTGCTCTTCATGATAACCGCGATCAGCCGCACGCCGTCCCGCTCCGCACATGTCACCAGCGTGTTGCCTGCCAGTGAAGTATATCCGGTCTTTCCTCCGATAACGCCCTGGTAGTATCTGGCGTCATTGGGATAAAGCATCTTGTGGCCCAGGGATATCGTGCGGGCCGCCGCCTTCTGCGTCGCCGGAATCTGGTAGCTTAAGGTCGATGCGATCTTGCTTACCGTACCATTCTGAAATGCAGCCCGTGCGATCAGCGCCATATCATGAGGCGTCGTATAGTGGTTGGAATTGTTGAGGCCGTTCGGATTGACGAAATTCGTGTTCGTACAACCCAGCTCCTTCGCCCTGGCATTCATCATGTCCGCAAACTTGCTGATACTCCCCGCCGTATGCTCGGCCAGACCGTTGGCCACCTCGTTGGCAGATTTTAAAAGGAGACCGTAGAGACTCTGACGCACCGTCAGCTTGTCCCCTTCCACCAGTCCCAGTGTAACGGCGCCGGACTCCAGATTCGTAACCGCTGTCTTGGAAAATGTAACCGTATCGTCGAGGCTGCACTTTTCCGCTACCAGAAGAGCTGTCATCAGCTTCGTGATGCTGGCCGGGTAAAACTTCGTCTCTGCCTCCTTCGAATAAAGCAGATTTCCCGTGGCCGCATGCATGAGCACCGCGCCCTGAGCCTGGTTCTCCGGC
>NZ_JBKVCZ010000163.1:0-13988 GCF_046966825.1 Hungatella sp.
TCAAAATGGTTCCGGGTGCATCGCACCAGGAACCATTTTGTCTACAGTCTGAAGCCTGCTTACAAGCAGGCTTCTTTTCCTGACCCCTATCATAAAATCCCGAAAGTTTTAAATGCTTCCGTAGCACTCATCCCATTTTCGATCGCGCTCCTTACGACTTTCTCTCCGCTGGCCTTTTCCAATGCCCGGGAAATCACCTCAGCCATACAGCCCTTCGGAATAACCAGAACTCCATCTATGTCGCCAAATATCAAATCACCCGGTTCCACCCGCACATCGCCTACTTCAATCGTGCAGCGGTAATCCGTAACCTGAGTGCGCACTGAAGAATCCTGTGCATAACAACCCCTCGAAAAAACAGGCCAATCCTGTCCCAACACCTGTGGCGTATCGCGGTGCCAGCCATTGATCACAGCACCAGCGGCCTTTCTCTTCTTTGCTGTAGCAGTGAGCAGTTCTCCCCAATAGGCACAGCGCATGGCCCCGCCACTGGCTAAGTAAATCTCATCTTCCTGCAGCTCGTCCAATGCCTCTGTTAAAAAACCGAAAGGTTTTTTCTGTTCTTCATAAACGTCAATCATCAAAACTGGCATTGCAAATCCTGCCAGCTTCATCTCTTCTCTCAGCGGTCTGACTGCCTGAGGCAGAAACTGATGATAATATCCCATCTGATCTAGGATATCACCCACTACCGGTGTATACAGTTCCCTCTTTATTTTTTCCAGCATTTCATGATTATGTGATGCCATCTCTCTTCCCTCCCTAATGTCTAAATAATATTTCACTAGTACTGCTTTGCATTAATAACGCAGTAATAGTGCTTGATATCCGCGTCAGGTGTGCGTCTGCAAAGCGACGGCGTAGTGGACCCTACGTCTAGCTTTGCAGGCGTGCTCCTGGCGTGGATAGCGAGTGCTATTACTGTGGAATTAATGCAAAGCAGTACTAGTATCGAAGCAGATTTTCGCTATATCCGCCATCAACATAGAGTGTGGTACCCGTTACGTAGGAAGAAGCCGCCGATGCCAGAAAAACCGCCGGCCCCACCAGTTCTTCTGCCCTTCCCACCCGCTCTAACGGAATCCATTGTTCAAACTCCATATTTTCTACTAATTCCCGGTTCATATCCGTAAGAATCGCCCCTGGTGCCAGATTATTTACCCGGATATTCTCCTTTGCCAGCTCCAGTGCCGCAACTTTCGTAAACATGGACAGAGAGGCTTTCGCCATACAGTAATACCCATTCTCTCTGACCGGTACCTTCTGATGGATAGATGTAACATTGATGACAGAAGCGCCCTCCGATTTCCTCAGCATTGGCAGAAGTTTCTGCAGCAGAAAAAAAGGCGACTTGGCATTGACATTATATACGGAGTCCATCTCTTCTTCCATTGCGGATTCCACCGGGCAATGCGTTTCGAATCCTGCATTATTCACCAGCACATCTAATGTATCCGTGCTGTCCATAAGCGGTTTTACCATTGTTTCCAGGTTTTTTGAATCTTTTAAATCACCATACAGATAGGAAAAGCCATACTGTGCCGCCGCCTTTTCGGTACTCTCACGACGACTTCCATGTATCCATACGTCCGCCCCCGCTTCTTTCAGTCCTAAAGCGATAGCCAGCCCAATCCCTCTCGTTCCGCCAGTTACCAGGGCGGTTTTTCCAGTAAGGTCGAATAAATACATCTTTTCTCGCACCTCCGTTTTCTTATTTTAATTGCATCATTTCCGCCTTGATAAAGCCAAGTGCATAGGCCATACCTGCATGCCACTCGTCTCCACATGTAATCTGCGGCGTATGATCCGGGATCAGCACACCCTCAAAATGGTTTCTATGTAATATCGCGAGAGCCCTGTCGATCTCAATATCCCCATCATCGACAAATACTTCCGTGTAATCCGGAACCTTCCCTCTCACATTCCGTACATGAGCATAGGCGATTTTCCCCTGTGAGGAATACTGCTCCAGTGCATCGTAAATATTTCCCTCCGTCATTTCCTGAATGCTTCCCATGCAAAAGTCAATGCCATTGGAAGGGCTGGGAACCAGATCCAGTACCTTTTGATAAAGGCCTGGCTGATAAACCAGCCGCGGAGTTCCCCTCAAGTACGGCATAGGCGGATCGTCCGGATGCAGGGCCATTACGACTCCAGCCTCTTCCGCCACCGGAAGAATACGCTCCAGAAACCAGCGAAGACGGCTCCAGAGTTCTTCATATCCGATATCCTTAATATATTCCCCGTTCCTGTTCTCCGCATATGTCATATTCCACACTTCTCCACATGGAATTCTCGCATCTGTTTGAAGCGAATCAGCATGGAAGCATGTACTGACAGCCCCGCCTCTGGCTTTTGTCGTTTTCTGATGTCCCCAGACTCCGGCAAGGCTGAAATTATAGCCAAAACAGTGTATCCCGGCCTTCCCCGTGTTGCGGATAATCTGTTTCAAATTTTCCATCTGTTCTTCCTTTTTGGGTCCATCAAGCAGAATGTCATACCAGTCGGCAGGACTGAAGTTCTCAATCCCATAGATTCGAAGTCCCTTCTCCTCCGCCTGTTTCTGAAGCATACAAAGGTTTTCCTCCGACCAAATCGGATCCATAGCCTTTGCCTTTCCATAATTTTTCGTTTCATCAGTTGCCATCACTATATTTTTATCACCGTCATAATAATTGGCCAGATGAACAATCAGATCCGTACAGCCACATTGTCGGGCAAATGCGAACTCACGTTCTGTAAGCATGTGATGATAAAGTCCCAGTCCCAGTTTCATCTCATTTCTCCATTCCTATAAAATTTATGATATGCTGTTACTATACTCCTGATTCGAATAAAAATCTTCTCTCAGCTTTACTTTTTTTGCAGTATCTTGATATTTTTCCGTAAAATCGCTTTACAGCCGAATGATTCAGCAGTATATTACTCTCATCTAATTATTAATTATAAGCAGGGAGGTGGTTCCATGATAACAGTAAAGCAAATAATGGCTGCCGGAGTATTTTCAAACGGCAGCGAAACTCACTATGCATTTCGTTCTCATTTTGACCCCGAGGACTATCCACAGGTTCATGATTTCTATGAAATCATCCTGAATGTTTCCGGTATATTGACCGTAATTATAAATGGGATCCCGCTTCATTTGTCCCCCGGAATCCTTCTGCTGATTCGCCCAGGTGATATTCATTCCAAGCTGAAATGTGAAAATGGTTACCACATTAACCTGGCATTTCCCATAACATCACTGGAATCCCTCTTTTATTTTCTTTACGGTTCTTCCGATAAACTGGATCTTTTATGTTCCGGTCCACACATTCCATTGTGTATGTTGACAGGAACAGAGGCCACACTGCTCCAAAGCAGACTATCTTATTTAAATCTGCTTCCCTCTGATTGTCCTGAACAGAAAAATACATATTTAAGAGCGATCCTGACAGATATCGTTTACTCTTATATCATACCTGGGCTGGAAAAGGAACAAACAGATCTGCCTTCGTCAGTGATCCCTTTTTGGCTAACACAGGCTCTTAATGGCCTTTCCGATATCAGTAATCTTCAGGAAGGTATGGAATATCTCGTCAGGCAGACGGATCGGACTCCGGAACATATCTGTCGGGCATTCCGGAAGTATCTGTCAGTAACTCCTGTTTCCTATATCAATGCACGGAAACTAAACTACGCAGCAAATCTGTTACAGCACAGTGATAAGGAAATCATTGATATTGCCTTTGAAAGCGGTTTCCAGAGCATCAGTAATTTCTATCACCTGTTTAAGAGAGAATACAAAATGTCTCCATTAAAATACAAAAACCTTCATGCTAATGCGATCCTTTAGCATCTTCTTTTGGCGGCAGTTCTATTTGCTCTCTTATGGCAGGAATAAACACCTAATCATTAAAAACTGAGACAAACGCAGAATTATAAAGTGGATCATTACTATTAAGATTGCCGGACTTACGCAGGATTGTCTCCACTTCTCTCTGCCCTCTTAATCAGATGGGTTTGCCAGTGCATACTCTAGATTTTCATGAATTAACCGAATATAGGCTACTGCATACCGGTCCGTTTCTTCCATTGCATATGTACCGAAATACGCCTCCAACGCAGGTGCCAGCGCATCCATTTCTGTCTGTACCGTGATGGATGCCGGAAACCCGCAGCATCGCCGGATACAACTGTATTACATACGATTTAGGGGCTGTGAAAAGATGGAGTTGGTTTAATTCCATTTTTCCACAGCCCTTCCATTTTTATAAACATTTTTTACCCAAGGTATTGACATAGGTCCAATATTCTTTAACAATCCTCATAAAAAGACCAAGTAAAATAATGCCACCTGATCTTCTTCAAAAACTTTTATTTTTCCGGTTATCCCCCCAATAACCGGTTAGTTAAAATCTATCCAGTTTCTATAAATTACTTTCTATTTTCCGCTCCCCAACCACACTCAGTTAAAAATCCATTCCTAAAAACGGCCGAATTCTCGGCCGTTTTTTCTCCGGAGCCACTATATTTTGTGGTTTTTCTCTATTTCCCCTTTTCATCTACAAGTGACATCCGACAACACACTTCGACATTTGCTGAGTGGATGATAATGATGGCGAGAAGGCATAATTATCCCCAAACGGAAACGGTATAATTATTTTTACATGTCACTTTGGTCCGCTTGATGTTCTAATTCTAACAAATACTTATCATAGTCTGACATAAATAAGCGATCCTGAACAACGCGATATTTTTCAAACTCCGTCTCTGCATGAAGCTTTGCCTGCTCTGCACTGACTTTTCCCGGCCCCATAAGCAGTTCATTTCCATTAAACTCCAGGAATCCGTCAAGGCGCTTTGCCCAATCCTCCATACTCATCGGTATTCTTCGTTCCGCCTGTAACTCCGCATAGTCGAGATACAGTGAAACGATTCTCTGTAAATAGGACATTTCCTTTTCGCTCAGATAGTTCTTAGCAACAGTAACATCTGCTTTGACAATTTTCCCATCTGGCGCTGATTCCCACGTTGTCAGGCCCATATGTTCTTTTTCGGCATTTGCACGCTCTACAATCAATTCCGCTGCTGTATGCCGATGTACGGCCCAGTGCATCTTATTCTGTACCATTTTGAAAAACTGCCGGGTAGTCTTGGCATCTTTGTCGTAATCAAACGCTGTTGCATAGAGATCTGTAACCTTCTGATAAAATTTTCGCTCGGACAGGCGTATCTCACGAATATTTTCAAGCTGACGTTCAAAGTATTCATCGGTGAACATATGCCCTTTTTTCAGGCGCACTTTGTCCATCGTCCATCCTTGAATTGTATAATCCTTTACAATCTGACCAGCCCATTTGCGGAATCTTACGGCGCGGTCGTTGTTCACTTTAAATCCAACGGCAATGATTGCCTGTAAGTTATAATGTTTTGTACTGTAGGATTTACCATCCGAGGCAGTTATTAAGTATTTCTTAATAACTGATTCCTCTACCAGTTCATTATCTTCAAATATCCTTTTAAGGTGCTGATTGATTGCCGATACAGAAACATCATATAAGGTTGCCATCATTTTCTGCGTCAGCCAAATGTTCTCGTCTTCATAGCGCATCTCAAAACTATCTGAGTTACTACCTGTAGATGCTACATATGTTAAATACTCTGCGGCTGAGCTGTGTATTGTAATCTCTTTCTTCTTGTTTGTCATAATTCCTTTTCCTCAATAAATAGTTCTCTCAACCTATAATTTAAATGCGTAATCACATTATCTAAATCACAATCCTCTCTTTACAAACCCTTTTCTCAAAATCCGCAATGCCTGTAAAGAGCCTTTGAAATTCGCCGGGTACAATTTCGACAACTCATATTCTGAAATTCCTATTGGCTTGCTAGATGATTCAATCACGTATTGCGCCAGTACATTATTAGAAACTTTAACTGATATGTAATTATCATACCCATTTGCCACTAAGAACTGGTAAATGTTCTTTTCTGATATTTTTGACTTTGAGCCTATTATAATCTCCTTAATAATCTCATCTATACAATTCTCAAAGCTTTAAATCTGCATATGCAACCATCTTATTTCTTTTTGTTAATACTGTATTAGTTGTAAAATTAGTTCTGATTTTTTCCCAATTTCTATTTTTTATTCAACCATTCTCTTAATTCGCATGTTTCAATTTTCTCATAAGTGCCTGTATTAAAAACTATTCTACACAACTTTATCATCTGCTCAAGAATTTCTCCTATTTCAGTAATTTCTATACTCATTTTTACAAATTAAAAAGCTCATTTTTTTTATCATATTTAATGTATACCTTCTCCAACGCCTTATATCTATCGATATTAATATCTTTTAGATAAGATAACATTCCTTTAATCCTATTTACATTTCCTTTATCCTTGACTAAATAATCGTAAATATCCCGTTTTAAACTTACGAATTTCTTTCTTCCGATAGACAGTGAATTATCATTATTATCTATAATAATACCTGTTACTTCCCTTTTTTTATGTTTACTCATAAAATAAGTTTTACCAATATTCCTTTTAAAACCATACTCCTTCAACAAATAATCAATATCGTTTATAATAGATTCATCAATAAATTGGTTAGAGGATATAACAATATCATCAGCGTACCTCGTATAGTTCATCTTCTTATTCTGTAATAAATCACCTAACCTAATATCAAATTCATACATAATACAATTCGATATCATAGGAGATGCTACACTTCCAACCACTAAATTATTTCCTTTATACAAAACTAAATCCATAATTAAATCTATTTCTTGGGAAGATAATTGGAGTTTTTCTACTATATCCTTATTCCTCCGAAAAAAACTAATCATAGTCTCTCTTGTAATACTTTCGAAAAAATGTACAATATCTGTATGTAACACATATTTACACTTTTTATGGAAGTCTGCATTTTTTTAACCGAACATCCTTTTTGGTATGCAGTACTAAAATTAGAAATTGGAAAATAGTTAAAAATATTTTTGCATAACCAATATTGCAAAACTTTTAATTCTTTTGATGGTTGCAATATTTTTCTCAATTTTCCATTCTTTTTAGGTATATAATATTGTGCATATAAACCATTCCTTTGGGAACAGAATTTAATATATTGAACATCAATTCCTAAATCACTATTCATCTGCTCTAATAAATTCATTATAACGATCCAATCCTTTCAGGTTCACATTTATATACTCTACACAAATATCTAATTCGAAATGTATTAAGGTATTTTCGGTTAATGGTAAACATTGCATTATAACATGTAATATCTTTATTAATATGCAGGAATCCATTGTTTCTTATTATAATTTTCATTTCCTCCATCAAAAGTATCACTCGTTTAAAGCTTACTATTTTATGCTTTTCTTTCTTAGAAATTGTATAATTTGTTATCCCTCTAATCTCTTTGTACAATGTCTCCAATTCATATGCTGTAACTGGTTCAAATAATTCCGTCAAATTAAGTAATTCGTAAATTAAATTTTTTAAACTTAGCTCTTGTGCATTTAAATTCGGAATATATTTTACCCGTTTTGATGATATTTTTAAAATCATATCATCTAATTCCAGTGAATTTTTTAGTGTACCTTTTCCATTATGAAGGATAATATTCTCTTCATGTTTGTTTTCTATTTTCTTGATTGGTCCTTTTGTAATAAATGATTTTTTATATTGGGGATTATCTTCATTCACGACTATTGTTTTATCTGCAAACACATCATTTAACGCGAACGCTCCCAGTTCACAATAAGTACCAGGACTTTCCACAATAATTATTATACACTCGCTTATTTCGGCTAAAACCTCTTCGAAAGTCAAAATATCAATTTCTTTATCATCTGTATATAGATACTCGGAAATTATACATTGTGCAGGATGACTTACCTTTTCATATTCTTCACATTGTTTATATTTTATAAACTTTTTCATAATAAGATAACGAATATTATTTTGAACCTCTAAAATTGCCTCATCAATTAAATTACCATTTTCATCTAATATTTGTTCACCACAAACAAAAACAAATCGAGGAATTGTCTCATCCTCGATACTTCTTAATCTCAATTTTTTCTTTAATTCCTCTATTAATTCTAATACCCCTTTATCTTTCATTAATTTCATCTTATCCCCCAACAATAAAGAGCGATTCTACATTAAACCGCAAGCAAAGTTTATTTGTATATGGGGCGTGTGCGCGCCAGATGCAAATAAACTTTGCACGATTGTATACCAATTTCCCATCCTCTGAACTCAACTCAAAGAGACTATAAACACATCTTGCTTTATAGATTAATACTAGAACCGCTCCTATTTTCTATATTATAATATATTTATTACAAAATTTCAATATACTGAAGATCTAAAATTGGTAACTCTGAACATTTTCGTTACTGTTCAGAGGCTAACTTGTAAAGAAAGAACCCATAATGTAGACTGGAGTCAGTCGAAGCCATGGGTTCTTTCTTCTTAGAATACTGCGGATACTTTATCATATAAGTTGCCATCTTCCTGGCGCATCAAAAACAGCACGCTCATGCTATCACAGAGGAACTCAAGACTTTTGTTACTCCGTAATGACACAGCCTGATTCTGTTTTCGCTTTATGTTTCTTAGCAATCGCTCGGCCAGATTATTCGTTGCAGGTACCCTGCTGTCATGCCGGAACAACAGGTGCGAATCCCGATATCCTTTCAGCCTTGTGGCCAGATTGAATCCGTCTCTGTAGTAATCACTGCATGGAACATCTGCGTATTCGGCCAGGGCTTTTTCCAGGATCTGATCATATCTGGTCTCATATTCGGGGAGCTTTTCCGGATCCCGCCCTGCACCGGATTCCAATCCGTTCACATAGTGGATCATTTCCTGCAGCAGAGCATGCATATCTTTATTCCACGTCCGCTCCGGTTCGTTTTCCATGCTGCCTTTCAGATAACGCAGTACATGGGCCAGGCATTCCTGATGGGCTGTTCCATACCTGTAAAAGGTTTTCTCGTGGTCGTGGATCAGAATTCCCTGATAATCCTCTATGAGTGTTCCTGCAACTCCTGCATGGCCTTTGACCTCACGGGCATAGTACAGCGCTGGTCCGTCTGGCGCTGCACAGACAAACACATATGCGTTCTGTCCATTCACACGGGCATTGGTACAGTCTGTATGCATGACCGGATAAAGGAACAGCTCTGAAGCTGCGGACTTTCGCAGTGGTTCACTTTTTTCTGCGAACTCCTGACTGAGCTTACTAATCATTCCTTTGGAAATATCCAGCTTCCCACCAGTCAGATTTTTAAGGAAATCCCGGCACTTATCGATAGAAACGCAGCAGTCGTTATTCAGCAGGAAAAGGAAGGCTCTGACCGAAGAGCCATAGTTGACCTCATCGACCACACCATCTGGGAATTGTGCGTGATAGAGTTCTCCTGTCCTGGAGTTACGATATGTATCCGCCTGGTATTCCATTACATTCAAACATACCTCTACATTGACCAGCTGCTTCGTGAGCGTCCTGTTTGTTTTTCTGAAATCAGGGTCATCAAGGATTTCTTGTGATGGCTGGAGCAAAACGATTCGGGTCGGTGTCTGTTTTTTTCGACCATGTCCTGGATGACCGGGCTTTCTGCCTGTGGCTTCCCGATTGTTAGGGATTTTCTTTTTCCTGATGGACTGGGCTGAGGAAGGAAGAGAGGAGTTCTCGAAATCTTTGCTGATCTGAGCTATCAGTTTTTGATTCTTTCCTTTTTCTTCTTCCAGTTCTGCAGCGAGCTGATACTTTTCTCTGCGCATTTCCGTTATCTTATCATATGCAGCATCCCGCTGTGCTTCTGCCTTGATGCTCCGCTCATAGAGACGCGCATTTTCAGCCTGAAGAGTACGTATTTGTCGTTCATACTCGGCCTGCATGTCATCCGTGCTTTCAAACCACTGCTGACGGGCATAGAGCTGCTGCTTTCTGCCTTGGGAATCTGGTGAGTACGGATGGAAACCGCAATCTCGCTTTCCGGCCCTTTTCACCGGATTTAAAAATAGACCTTGTTATAGTGACAAAAAAATACCAGACATTTTCACCCGCAGCGAAAATCTTTTTAAGCTATCTGAGAGAGAAATTGCAAAAACCAGCCATAACGTAACAAAATTCAAAAGTTAGGAGCATATTCATATGGTTGAGACAAGGCTTCTGCACTACTTTTTGGCAATCGCAAGGGAAGAAAATATAACAAGAGCCTCTGAGACGCTTCATGTGACACAGTCCACGCTGTCCAAACAGATGATTGAACTGGAACAGCAATTGGGGAAACAGCTCTTTATCCGCGGAAAACGTAAGCTGACGCTGACGAAGGACGACTTCTATCTTCTAATTTTAGTTTAGGAGCAAACAAGTGTCTATTGAAGATTTCAGCCTCTCCTGTCGCTGCATTTCTAATCTGTGGACGATATAATATTTATCTGATCGTTGCGGTACCTATTTTACTATCACCCTCATCTATGATGTATGCAGATGGTATAAAAACTTTGACAAGAAAGAAACTATGAAGCAAAAAGGCAGCAAAACGCAACCATTTATTTTATTGCGTTTTGCTGCCTTTTTATAGAAACCTACTTCTCTCTATCTTCTTTCAATGCTTCTGTACTTTAGGCTGCACAATATTGAAATTTGGAGGAGCACAGTCGAACAGATCAAAGAAACTCAAAACTGCTTCCTGCTCACCTATGGTGTTTGACACAGTAATCTTCCCGTTATCTATGGCTTCGTCTGCCGTCAGCACCCCCAGAAGGATATCGGCAAATGTCTCCCTGCTGATCGTAAACGGAACCGCGCCTTCCGCCTCTTTATCGTGGTAATTCAGTACTCCGTGCTCCACGCGGACATACTCCGTGGAATCTTCCTGTGTAATTGCAAAGACCCTGCGGCATTTTCCTGCCTTCTGCCCGTTCAGCCTGCCTGCCGCAAAATCATAGAACAGCTCTTTGTCCATGGCCTGGAGAATGGACTGGTTGGCCGTGCTGCCGTTCATACTGACCAGAGGCCCGCCCTTTTTCAGTTCTTCAGCCCCCACAAGGTACATGTTGCGCCACGTCCCGGCCTCACAGGCTTCTCCCAGCTTTTCATAGACGGCAGCCAGAAGCCTTCGGTTTTCCTCCGATGGATTGGCAAATACCAGGTGCTTCCCCAGTTCCGCCGCCCAGCGGTAATCTTCTTCAGAAACCGCGTGTTTTAACAGAACCCAGACCTGATCTTCTCCTCCCATACATTTGACATACCGCTCTGCCGCCTGTTTTGGTGGTAACGGATTCAAGTTGGATGGATTCATATCATACCAGCCGATATATTTCTGGTAAATGGCCCGCACATCATGGCTGATGGTTCCATAGTACCCCCGGTTATGCCAGGAATCCTTCAGCAGATCTGGAAGAAATTCCGGTTCGTCAAAGCAGGCGGCAATCTCCAGCATGGTATATCCACGGTTAATCAGATGAACGGTCTGGTCATGCAGAAATTTATAGCTGTCTCTCTGCTGTTCCAAAAACGGCACACAGCGGTTTTGGTCCAGGGTAGGCCAGTGATGGGTCGCACAGATATACTTCATCCGGGTTCCATAAAGCGTGATCATCCGGTCCAGAGCCTTCCACCACAATCTCGCATCCCGTACCTCGGCCCCCCTGGGCGTCAGAAGGTTGTGCAGCGTATGAGTGGCAATCTCAGCGGCCACCAGCACCTTATCATCGGGAAGCCAGATTACCATCTCCGCCGGAGCTTCTGTGTTGGGGCAAAGGAGAAATTCGAACCTTACACCGAAAAGGCTGTATTCCTGGCGGTCAAAGAGAGGCGTTTTGGGAATGCTCTCTTCACATTTCTCAGTAACGGGAACCGTTGGAGCCGGATTTACGGTCACGGTATGGGTTGGCATGGCAAAACTGACCGTGCCTCCCATCTGGATATCCTTGCCAAGTCCGGCGTCTATCTTGCCGGTGCCGTCACTTTTCACGCTTAAAAATGTGCCGTACTGGTAGGTTGACCGCCGGGCCATGGCATCGCCGACAACGGCATTTTCCAGCGCCGCCTCTTCCACAAAATTCTCCGGTGCAATAATCACCGGCGGAGTACTGTCCTGCCGCCCCTGATCTACGTTTATCACTCCCTGTATTCCACCGTAGTGGTCTACATGGGTATGGGTAAGGATAATGGCCTTTACCGGACCTCCATCCGTTCTGCATGCATCTCCGTCATCCCCTCCTCCCTCTTTCTTCTTATAGTTCCGATACAGATCAATCGCTGCCGCCGCTGTCTCGCAGGCTGTTGTGCAGTCGATTACCACAATACCTCCGGTCACTTCTACAATCGTCAAATTGGCCAGGTCGTATCCCCGAATCTGATAGACACGGTCACTCACCCGGTACAGGCCGTGCATATGATTGAGCAGGGCCTGACGCCACAGGCTGGGGTTGACGGACGCCGGGCACCGATTCAGACTTGCGGCAACGCGTTTTCCAAATTCTTCCTCATCTTCCCCGCTGTACCGCAGAGGTTCCCCAAGAAGTTCACGATAACGGTCAATATCCCAGATTGTAATGCCCTCTCTCTTTATGGAGCTGGTCAGTTCTGATAAAAACCCCTTGCCTGAATCTATAAAATCCTGATAATCTTCCTTGTTTAATGCCATATTTAATCTCCTTGTCTGATTCATGACTGCGCCGGCCTGATTCAGATACCAGCCGGTGATCGCGGCCCCGTTCATTTTCATTTAGTTTATCGTTCCGTCCGGACCGATGGCATAGCCGTCTATGACAGTATTCACAGCCATTGTGCCATCCTTATAAAAGTAGTACCACTTCCCGTCAATTTCCCTCCATCCGGTGAGCTTCTTCCCGTTTTGATAATACAGCCATTGGCCGGAATCATTTTTCATCCAGCCCTCCACTGTGGCCGGGTCAACCATAACCGCCACGAACCGGGAAAGCGCCGCGGAAGCCTCGGCGCGGGTGGCGCTTTCCTGTGGGGCGAAACGGCTGCCGTCCTTCCCCATGATCACGCCGGCTCTCTGCATGGTTCTGACTTCCGCTGCCGCCCATGGGCTGATGGAAGCGCTGTCCGTAAACACTTCCTCCGCAAGCAGGGTCGGAATCGAATCGCCCATCTGTCTGGCGTACTTACTGAGCATCACCGCCATCTGCTCCCGGGTCACCGGTTCGTCAGGGCTGAATAAACCCTCTCCCGTTCCTTCTGCGATGTTTTCCCGTACCGCCCACTCTGCATAAGCCGCGTAATAAGCGTCGGCCTTTACGTCCGTGAAGCTGCGGGTCTGATAGCTGTCCGGGCGGATTCCGCCCAGCCGTCCCAAAGCTGTCACCAGCATACCACGCGTCACTGCATCATCCGGGTTAAAAGCGCCCGTGTCCGCTCCGGAAAACAGGCCCCGGCCTGCCGCAAAGTCAATCTCTGTCCCGGCCCAATGGTTTCCCGTGTCGGTAAAGGATGGCGGGGCCTTGTAACCCACGCCGAACACGGAAAAGTGGTTCGTGTTAAAGAGGACAGCCCCCATGTTCCGGTCATAGCAGGAGTGATCCAGCCATACCGCGCTGCCGCCGTCTGCGTAAACCGCATACAGGCTGCCAGTCTGCTCATTTGCAGCAGGTGCATAGGAGATTTCCACGGCCACTCTGCCTGCGCCGAAGCTGGCGACTGGTACCGTCTGCCCGTCCTTTTGGAAGGTCACGGCCAGTTCATAGGCCGGCCGGGTTCCGATCGCTGCCAGCGCTTCCCCGGCCAGGCCGGATCCCTTTTTCGCGCCAAATGTCAGTGTGCCGCTGGTCTGCGCCGCAATCTCTTTCAGGGCGGCAAGGTCAAAACTCATAGCCACGCCGTCAAAGCTGAGCCGGAAGCTCCTGACTCCGGACGATATCAGCTTGTCGAGAGCCGCGCGGTCCAGAGTTGCACCGGTTGTGCCTGCGGGCAGATGAGCGGCTACTGCCACGCCATTTTT
>NZ_JBKVCZ010000164.1:0-13847 GCF_046966825.1 Hungatella sp.
AGCATCTGCCTTACAAGCAGAGGGTCACAGGTTCGAGCCCTGTAGGTCCCATTTTCATGAGAAATCATGATATGCCGGCGTGGCGGAACTGGCAGACGCACAGGACTTAAAATCCTGCGGGCCTAATCGCCCGTACCGGTTCGATTCCGGTCGCCGGCATGAATAAAAAAGCTTGAAATTCTCTGTTTAGGAGAGTTTCAAGCTTTTTTGGTTCTCACTTATATAAGCGAATGAGATCATTCACGAGTATCTCCTCATTTGTAAGTTGGATTTTATTGCTGCTTAACAATCCATCCGTTGACTGGATTGTTTTTTCGATCATAGAGATTCTCCATCGTTTGCTCAGATCTTTCTTAAAACTGATATAAATTTCGTTCTCTAAGGGATCATATACGATTGAACAGAGCGTATTCTTCTGGCTGGTTTTGTTTAAAGCTTCGAAGGCTTCATTGATTCCAAAGCTATGAATATGATTCTGTATATATTCATAAGCACAAATATATCTGTCAGCTCCGATCCCAAATACCTTATTATAATCTGTTTCCTTAAAATTCCCGTTTGGAAAATTAGTCATGACAATAAAATCACCAGAAATAGGACTTATTCTGTTTGCATCATTTCCCTCTTCCAGAATAAATGCATCCCCAGTTTTATCAGCGATCATAGTATGCAGTCCTAAATCGGGGAATAATGGATTTCTGGGATAGGAAATTACTCTTTTATTGAGAATTTCGAAAAATTCTGATGATTTTCCAGTTTTCTTTAGCACCTCATCAAGAATATCAAAGGCATACCAATCATTTTCGTCACAGCCTGATTGAAAGCCCGGACCATATTCTACGGCCTGCGTACAGATAAAAAGCCCCTCACTGTTCATACCGGCGATATCCCTGTATTTGTTTTCTAACAGGGCTGAAAAGTAAAATAAATTCTTATCATGATAACTGTTGACTATTAGTTCTAAATCAATTTCATCGGTATCGAAATTCATTCCGTAAACAGCCTTTTTTTGATGGTATACTGCAAAACTTGTACACATTTTGAAATCTCCTTTTCATACATGAGCTTGTGATATTATATGGTTTCTAACTATATGATATCATCCGGTATATCGAAGACTCAACCTACAACATTTTTCTGATTCGAAAATGCTCCATGCAGGCTTAAGCTTTAAAAGGCAGCCAGCCATAACGTGAACCGGTCTTTGTCTGGCAGACAGAGGTTGGATTACGTTATGGCTGGCTGTATTTTTCGTGCTGAATGAAGTTGGGAAATTCACCTAGACCGGTGCGATTAAAAACATCGTAAAGCTTGCGGAAGCTACCAGTTTGCCGGCGTCGTTGGTGACGGTTACCTGATTGACAACGGTTTTCCGGCCTTTGTGTATGGCGTTGGATTCTATATAGATGGTTCCGGTATTCACCCCTCTTAAGAAATTGATGCTGCTGCATTCCGTGACATTGGTGGTCTCGAAGGCGTAAGTGGACATTCCTGCCGCCATATCACAGAGAGAGAATAAAAATCCTCCGTGAACATTTCCGTAAAGATTTAAGGCTTCCTGAGTAATTTCCATGGAGAGTTTCGCGTGGCCCGGAGAGACCTCCAAAAGCCTGGCGTTTTCTATGCCTCCGATCGGATGAATATGTCTCAGAATGCCGTCCATTATCTCTGATCTCATGTATGCATACCTCCTTCAGGCTATACTATATCATTGCAAAAATCCATTTACAACAGGAAAAAGGAATCATAGGTTTTAACTATCAATTATCGGAATTATCACGGACAGGGACGATTGGATATTTCCTTCGCTACAGGCTATAATGGATTTATCAAGATTGTTAAAAAAATATTTAACAAGAATAAATAAGGAGGATATATCAAATGAGCAAGTTATCCAATGAAGAATTCCAGGCGTATTTAAAGCAGATCCGTGAGCTGGCAGAGGGTCCCCTTGAGGAAATCCAGAAGGAAGTGGAAGTAACCAATAAGTTTCCCCAGGAGTTCTACGACTTAGCAATCCAGAACGATTTATATCGCTGTTCCCTTCCTGAGGAGTACGGCGGATACGGTTTGAACGAGCTGGAGATTTTACAGGTTCAGGAGGAATTCTCCAGAGGACCGGGCGGAATGAGAATGCATCTTCACTATGCAATGGATTTAAACTGGAGAATTCTCGACGATTACGGCAGTGAGGAAGTAAAGGCAGAGTATATGCCAAAATTCCAGAACAAGGAAGTATTTACCTGTTTCGCACTGACAGAGGCGACCGGCGGTACCGGCGCTGACTTACATACTATCGCAGTGAGAGACGGCGATTCTTACGTATTAAACGGTGAGAAGACACTGATTTCCCATACCGACTGCTGCGAATTCGCTTATGTAATCGCAGTAACCAATCCGGAATCCGATAAGAATGACAGACTGTCCGCATTCTTCGTTCCAATGGACGCTCCTGGATTTGAAGTAATCAACATGCCTCATATGATGGGATGCCGCGGAGCCGGCCATGGCGAGCTGAAATTCACAGACTGCCGCATCGATAAGAAATACCTCTTAGGCAAAGAGGGACAGGGACTGGAGATTGCCATGCACTCCTTATCCGTATCCCGTGCTCACATTGCTGCCAGCAACTTAGGTATGGCACAGAGAATGCTGGAACTGTCCTTACAGTATGCCGCTGACCGTGTAACCTTCGGAAAGCCGATCGGAACACGTCAGGCAATCCGCTGCAAGATTGCCGATATGTCCATGATGGTACACGCGCTTCGCTGCATGGTTTACGATTTTGCTAAATCCTATATGGAGAATCCAACCGGCGAATATATCGAAGAAAAAGCTGCTATGTGTAAACTGTACAGCATCGATACAACCAGAAGAGTCAGCGATGAAATGCTGGAGATCTTCGGCGGTGTCGGATACTTTGAAGACTGCAAGTACGGCCCGGTTGAGCGTCTCTACCGTGACTGCCGCGCAATGTGGTTAGAGGAAGGTGCTCCGACTGTACAGAGAATCACAATTTCCAGAAACACCATTAAACACGGCGCTCATATCGAATACGTGGTCTAAAGCTGATTCAGTATTTTAAAGCTATTTCGGGCAAGCCGCTTTGAAACCGAAGATATCTGACACAAAAGGGTCATCAGGTTCATACTCCGGACCTGCCGACCCTTTTCCATATATGGAGGGAAGACAATGAAACCATTAGAAGGCGTAAAAGTAGTGGATTTAACCACATATCTGGCAGCCCCTACAACGGTTCGCGTACTTGGCGAATGGGGAGCCGACTGTATCAAGATTGAATCACACAAAGGAGATCCTGCCAGGACTCAGGGCGCCGTGTTCAACATGCCGTTTACCGACGATGAGAACCTGGCCTTTGATGTGGCAAACTTAAATAAGAAATTTATCACTCTGAACCTGAAGACAGAAAAGGGGCTGGAGGTTTGTTATAAGCTTCTGGAGGAAGCGGATGTATTCGTAACCAATACGAGAACGAAATCCCTGGTAAAGCTGGGACTGGACTACGATACTTTAAAGGAGAAGTTTCCGAAGCTGATTTTCGCCCAGGTCCTGGGATACGGGGAAAAGGGCCCGGAAAAGGATACGGCGGGCTTCGACGTGACGTGTTACATGGCGAGAGGCGGCGTGTTTGGAACTACGGTAAACCGCGGCGACGCTCCCATGATTCCGACCAACGGTTTCGGAGATTTCCAGGTTGCCATGGCTCTGGCGTCCGGCATCTGTGCGGCTCTGTACCGCAGAGAGAAATCCGGCGAGGGAGACAAAGTCACCATCGGACTGCATCACGCGGCTGTCTATGCGCTGAGCACGGGCCTGATCTCCGCACAGTACGGAAACCAGTACCCGAAGAGCAGAAAAGAAGTTCCCAATCCATTTAATAATGTATTCCGCACCAGAGACAACAAGTGGGTCTGCATCTGCTGTCCGGAGTACGACCGCGATTATGAGAAGATGTTCACGCTCCTGGGCTGTCCGGAAATGCTGGAAAAAGAGCAGTACCGTCACTGCGCGGATGTCAACAACAACCATTTGAATAAAGATGTGACCGATGTGCTGGATGCAGCCATTGCAAAGATCGACAGAGAAGACTTAATGAAGATGTTAAAGGAAAACGATATGCCGTGTGAAGCCGCATATGAGCCGCTGGATATCTATGAGGATGAGCAGGCATGGGCCAACGATGTGCTGACGAAGATTCCTTATCCGTCAGGCGGAAAGATCATGCCGACCAACCCCGTAGGCTTCGCATCTCTGGGCAAACCGGACTATGTGATCGGAGGCATGCAGGGGGCCCATACGGTGGAGATTATGAAGCAGCTGGGATACAGTGACGAACAGATCAGCGAAATCATTGCTTCCGGAGCCGCAGAAGGCGCGACAGGACTGAAACCACTGTAATGAACAACGAACAACCAGAAAGGGGAAAGTGAAAATAACATGAGCTTACTTTACACCGAAGAACAGAAAGCGCTGCTTGCTCTTGTAAGGGAGATGGCAGAAAATGAAATAAAACCTCATGTAAAGGACGCGGACGAGAAAGGGGAGTGTCCGAGAGAGCTGTTTAAATGGGGATTCGATATGGGACTTCACATGCTGGAAATCCCGGAGGAATACGGTGGAACCGGTTTAAGCTATGAGACCACCGCCATGATTTTTGAGGAGCTGGCAAAGGTGGACGCGGGCTACGCCATCACCTTTGTAACCACGTTCGTGGCGCTTAGAAATGTAATCCTTGCCGGAACGAAGGAGCAGGGACAGTATTTTGCAGATAAGATTGCCCCCGGCGGATTTGCCGGATTTGCCCTGACGGAGCCGAATGCCGGTTCTGACCCCGCGGCTATGCGCGCCACGGCGGTGAAGGACGGGGACGAATATATTTTAAACGGAACCAAGACATTTATCACCAATGGCGCTCTGGCTGATGTCTTCGTGGGATTCTTTAAGACGGATCCTGCGGCAGGACACAGAGGCATGTCCGCATTTATCATCGATGCGGATGCAGAAGGCGTTACCGTAGGAGCCCATGAGAATAAGATGGGGCTCAGGCTTTCCAACACTACGGACTTGATTTTCGAAAACGTCCGCGTGAAGGCTTCCGCCATGGTGGGACCTGAGGGCTCCGGGTTCAAGCTGGCCTTAAACGCTCTGAACTTATCCAGAGCCTTTGTGGCGACTCTGGCTGTGGGAATCATGCAGCGGGCGCTGGATGAATCCGTGAAGTATGCAAAGGAAAGAAAACAGTTTAACACCCCTATTATTAAATTCCAGATGGTACAGCAGATGCTGGCCGACATGGCAATTAAGATTGAAGCATCCAGGTGTCTGGTCAATAACACCATGCGGATGATGGATCAGGGAATCATGGTACAGAAGGAAGGCTCCATTTGTAAGACATTTGTGTCCGACTGTGCACAGGAAGTGACCTCCAACGCGGTTCAGATCTTTGGCGGATACGGCTACAGCAAAGAGTATCCGGTGGAAAAACTCATGAGAGACTGCAAGGTATTCCAGATCTTTGAGGGAACGAACCAGATCCAGAGAATGACGATTGCAGGCGTATTGGATAAGGAATATAAATAGGAGGAATGAAGATGAATATCGTTGTTTGTATAAAACAGGTTCCGGATACCACTGAGATCAAGATTGATCCGGTGAAAAATACGCTGATTCGTACCGGCGTGCCGAGTATCATGAACCCTTTTGATAAAAATGCGCTGGAAACAGGCCTTCAGCTGAAGGACCGCTACGGCGGAAAAGTGACCGTGATTTCCATGGGGCCGCCTCAGGCGAAGGCAGTGCTCCGGGAAGCGCTGGCCATGGGAGCGGATGAGGCGTATCTCGTTACCGACCGCGCCTTTGGCGGTTCCGATACGTATGCTACCAGTTATATTCTGTCTCAGGCGATTAAGATGCTGGGCGGGTTCGATGTGATCCTGGGCGGCAAACAGGCCATCGACGGAGATACGGGACAGACAGCCCCCAGTATTGCGGAGCATTTAGGCGCAGTCAGGTTGACGTATATTCTCGATATGGAGGTCGAGGGCGATAAGGTAATCGCCAGACGCCAGGTGGAAGAGGGCGTGGAGGTTATCGAGGCCAGCCTTCCGGTGCTTTGTACCGCGACAAAGGAGAGTAATAAACCCAGATACGCTACCATCAAGGGCGTGCTCACATCCTTAAGAGCAGAGATCGGAGAGATCACTCTGGCGAGTCTGCCGGGTTCTGATACGACCAAGATGGGCTTAAAGGGTTCCCCCACTAAGGTAAAAGCAACTTTTACGCCAAAGAGAAATGCAAACTGCATGAACATTGAAGGCAGCAGCCCGGCGGAAACCGCAGGGACCCTGATTGACAGGCTGACAGAGGCAAAAGTACTTTAAGGACGGCAAAAGGAGGTCGCGAGAGATGAGTTTTGATACATGTAAGGACGTATGGGTATTTATCGAATGCTTCCAGGGTCAGCCTAAAAGCGTGGGCCTTGAGCTGCTTGGCCAGGGACGAAAGCTGGCGGACGGCTTAAAGCAGAAGTTATGTGCCGTAGTCATCGCAAAGGATGTGGATGAGGCGGTGAAGGAGGCCGGCGAGTACGGCGCGGATAAGATTTACGTGGTAAAGGGAGATGAATATGAGAATTACTCCGCTGATGCTTATGGAAATGTATTCTTAAAGCTCTGCGAAAAGTATGATCCCAATACGATTCTGGTGGGAGCAACCGTAAACGGCAGGGATTTGGGCTCTAAGATTGCAGTCAGCCTGCGTACGGGTCTGACCGCAGACTGTACGGCCCTTAGCGTAGACGAGGAGACCGGAAATGTAGTCTGGGAACGGCCTGCATTTGGCGGAAATCTTTATGCACAGATTCTGTGCAGCGAGACAAGGCCGCAGATGGGTACCTGCAGACCGGGCGCATTTAAGAAGCCGGAGAAGGTGATGGACAACAAGCCGGAGATCATCATGGAACCGATTCACACACCGGAAAACGAGATCAGGACTAAGGTGATTGATTTCATTAAGGCGTGTGAGGACAACGATATCCCGCTTCAGGACGCGGAGGTGATCGTATCCGGCGGCCGCGGCATGAAGAACGGAGAGAATTTCAAAGTGTTGAAGGAACTGGCAGACGTGCTTGGCGGAACGGTGGGATGCTCCAGGGCAGCGGTCGATTCGGGATGGATGCCGCAGTCCAAACAGGTAGGGCAGACGGGAACCACGGTAACTCCGAAGATTTACTTCGCCTGCGCCATATCCGGCGCTGTCCAGCATGTGGCGGGCATGAGCGGCTCCGGAACCATTGTGGCGATCAATAAGGATGACACGGCGCCGATCTTCGAGGTGGCGGATTACGGCATCGTAGGCGACGTGTTCGAGATTGTTCCGGCTCTTGTGAAGGAGTTAAAGGCAAGACAGCAGGGATGAGGAAGCGTTCCTCAGAGCGTACCGCAGAGCATACCGCAGTACATGCGCTGATGGCAGGCGTGGTCTGGCAGGATGCACGCAAAAAGGTATAGGAGACGGGTCATGATTGATGAGATGAAGATCAATGCCATCCAGCGGGAAAAGTATCTTTCCGAGGGTTACTGGAAGGATATCACGCTGCTGGACTGTTGGAAAGAATCCGTGAAGAAGTATTCCGAACGGGAATATGTGGTGGATGACAGGGGAAATCGGTATACCTACCGGCAGATGGATGAGGCTGCGTCAAAAGTGGCGGCCTTTCTCCGGAAGCAGGGGGTTTTGCCGGGAGACGCGGTATCGTTCCAGCTCCCCATCTGGAGCGAGTTCGTGGTGGTGACCATCGCCTGCTTTATGACTGGGGCCGTAGCCCATCCCATCGCCATGTCCTATGAGGAAAAGGAACTGATCCGGAGCATGAATTTAACAGAGTCAAAGGTTTACTTCGGCCCGTCCTTTTTTCATAAAACGGATTATGCGAGCCGGATTCTGGCTGTGAGAGAACGCATTCCGTCGCTGTCCGGTGTCGTCATCGTAGGCGGTGAGAAGCCGGAGGGAAACGGGGTATTGGCATTTACGGAAATTATGGACCAGGCGGATACGGAAAAGCCGGAGATCAGACGGACAGGTGAGGATCTGGCGCTGATTCTCTGCACCTCCGGGACGACCAGCGGGACGAAGGGAGTTCTGCTTACCCACAATAATATCCGCTACAGCGAGGAGGTATTTACCAGGGAGCTGGGGCTGACCAGTGAGGACATCATGTTCATGCCTGCGCCGTTAAATCATGCAACAGGCTTCCATCACGGGCTGATCGCTCCCATGCTGATCGGGGCAAAGGTGGTGCTTCAGCAGAAGTACCGCTGCCGCGAGGCCATTGATCTGATGAACCGGGAGCGGTGTACCTACTCCATGGGCGCTACGCCATTTATCTATGACATTCTCCGGGAACTGGAGAACGGAGGCGGAGAACTGCCGTTTCTGAAGCTCTACCTCTGCGGAGGCGCTCCGGTGCCGGGATATATGGTACGGAAGGCATGGAGCTTCGGAATCCTGCTCTGCGAGGTCTACGGTTCGACGGAAAGTGTCCCCCACGTGTTTGTACGGCCCGATGAGGCCCTGGAATTAAATGGGACCACTTCCGGCCGGCCGGTAGAGGGCATTGAGATCCGCGTCGTGGATGACGAGGGAAACGATGTGCCGCCCGGCGTACCGGGAGAAGAGCTTTCCAGGGGCCCCAATGTATTTGTGGGATATTTAAAGGATAAGAAGATTACGGACAGTGCCCTGGATGATGACGGATGGTTTCACAGCGGTGATCTGTGCGTCATGGATGAAGCGGGGAATATTCGCATTATTGGAAGAAAGAAGGATATGATCGTCCGCGGCGGCGAGAATTTGAATTCCAACGAGATCAATGACCGGCTGGAGGGATGTCCGGGAATGGGCGACCACACGGTAATCGGAATGCCGGACGACCGGCTGGGCGAGAGAATCTGCGCCTTTGCCGTTCCACTGCCGGGATTTGAACATCTGAAGCTGGAGGATGTGACCGGATGGCTCTGCCAGAACGGCGTCCCGAAACGGTTCTGGCCGGAGAGGCTGGAGCTGATTGACCGTATTCCCCATACGGGAAGCGGAAAGGTGAAGAAGTATCTGTTAAAAGAGGAACTGGAAAAAAGAATGGAGGGCCCGGAAAGCAATGATTGAGCAGAAATTTGGACCGAGAAGGTGCCGGGATACCAGAAAACCACGCGCGGATCAGTGTCCGGATGTCGTATTTTATCGCTGCAGAAGCTGTAACAGCTTATTTCCAGTTACCGGAGGCCAGGCGCTTGAGGAGAAGAAGATTCTCTGCTGCAATGAGGAGGCAGAGCGCCTGGCGCCGACAGACGCCGGGGAGGCAAAGGAGTTATTAGAACTCAGTTACCAGATTACCGGAGGCTATAACGACAACGCGGTAAAGGTATCCTGGAAGACGAAAAAACAGGAGTGTGTACCGCAGTGGATTTATTTGAAGACCTTCACGGGCGGTTATCTAAAATACGTGATGAAGGATAAACGTTCCCCCATGGTATTTGCACTGGCAGACACGGATGCGTTCTGCTACTGCGATGAAGATCCCTGTCTGGAATGCGTGTTCCGCTGTAAGAGGGGCTTTACGGTTTACGCATATTCAGAGGGGACGGGACTATTGGAAATGCCGCTGGACAGGATGACAGCACACTGGCAGACAAGGGAAAAGGAAACGGAGAGGTAGGGGGATTTTTTTAGATTTATTTGTTAATAAATTAACAGAACTCATGCATTGACGTCTGTTAAATATAATCGAGGAGGGTTTACAGATGAAAAGCGAAAATGTCGGAAGTGGTGGGACAGCAGTGGACTGGAGAGCAGTGCTGGTGTTTGTATCCATTGCATTCAGCTCGCAGTGTGGAGGCGGTTTTGCGTCAGGCTCCACACCCTGGACTTATTTTTTCCAGAACACAGGATTTTACGGTATGCTTCCGGAGGTGACACAGCCTTATTTCTGCCTGCTGATGCCTCTTGTGGTGGCGGCAATCAACTGCTTTATTATCTATTTCTTCATGAAATTCGCCATGGATTTCAGAACCTTTGACTATGGGAATTTCCTTGAAAAATACGGTTCCAGATTCTGGGGAGGCGTGTTGGCAAAACCGATGCAGATCGTGTATGAGCTGAATTTTAACTGGCTGCTCATCGTATGTATGGCACTGGCCTATTCCACCTCCGGCTCAGCCCTTAAGGAGCTGACGGGGATTCCGTACATATGGACCACATTTATTGTGGGAGTTATCATGTTTCTTCTCTGTATGAAAGGCACGGAGCTGGTCCGCAAGAACGCGGTGTTCATGAGTGCTGTAATCTTTATCGCCCTGGTTGTCGTTCACGTTCCAAATCTTATTTTCAATATTGGGAGCGGAAAACTGGCAAATGAGATGGCTGTTATGAGCAGCAGCATGGAGGCAGGAATCGCATCGGGCGCGGGCAGCTTTTTAAAATATCTTTTCATTGCATTTGTATGGGCCTATATTTTTTCCGGTCAGAATCTGGCTGGATTCGGCGCGTACGTCAATCATGCGCAGCTGTTTAACAACAAGAAAACTCTGCGCAGGGCGGTGATCCTGTCTGTGATTGTAAACTGGGTATTCCTGGAGATGAACGCCATTAACCTGGCGGGAAACTACAGTGCGGTTTACGATGGATGGGCAAATGGAAAAGCCGTGTATACAATCCTGGTGGTACAGAACGGCTGGGCGGGCGGCGCCGTCAAGGCGATTTCTCTGACGCTGCTTACCATAGCAATCTTTTTTGCAACAATCTCCACGGCGATCAACTATGCACAGGGCTTTAACGACCGTGCTCTGAACTGGTATCAGAAAAAGACCGGGGAAGATCCGAAGGTTTCTGAAGCTAAACGCAACCGGCGGGGAGCTGTCCTTACCTTTGTCTATATCTGTCTTACCTGGGGGATTTCCCAGGCGGGGCTTACGGCACTGGTATCCAAGGGACTGACCGCGGCATCCTATATCAATTTATTCACCCTCATCCTTCCCACGGTGATGAATGTGATAATCGGATGGCCGGACAGAGAGTACGACAGCGGCAGGAAAGTGCAGGCCGGAACTAAAAAATAAATGATGGAGGTATTTTTATGTTAGCAACAATGGGTCTTATTTTTGCCATTGCTCTCTTAGTAGTCATGATCATCAAGGGGATTGACATGATCTGCGCCACCGTAATCACGGCGGTAATTATCTTATTAAGCAGTCAGCTCAGCCTGTCCGACGGTCTTCTTACCACATTTTCCGGCGGCGCCGGCGGTTTCGTTACTTCCTGGTTCCTGATCCTGGGTATGGGAGGCATCTTCGGACAGCTGGTGCTGGAAACCGGACTGGCTACAAAAATTGCCAAATGGCTGACGCAGAAGCTGGGAGCCAAAATGGTGGGGCTGGTTATCCTGATCTGTACCTTTTTTATCACCCTCTTAGGCATCAACGGCTATATCATGGTGTTTGTTCTGTATCCGATCGCAGACAATCTGCTTCGTGAAAACAAGATGGACCGCCGGCTGCTTCCATTTATGCTGCTGGGCGGCGGAGCTTCTGCCAATGGTTTTATGTACACCCTGGATATCTGTAACGTACTGCCCAGCGGCTATCTGGGAACGTCTCTGGGATCGGCACCGTTATTATCTCTGGTGTTTACCGTGATCCTGGCTGTGTGCTACTTCTTATATTTCAACTATGCACAGGCGCAGAGCCATAAGAAGCATACGAATGAGGAGCTGCTGGCCATGTATACCAGCTCCAACAAGGTTATGAGCGATGAAGAGCTTCCTGGCATTGGGATGTCGGTGCTTCCGTTCATCGTGGTATTCGGCATTGTAGTGGCGACCTCCAGCTGGGGAACCTCCACCAGTATCCTGTTTTCGCTGACTGTAGGTATTCTGCTGATTATGGCGACTCAGTTCAAGCATATTGAAAACATCAAGTCCTCCGCTAAAACAGGCGCGGGATCCGGACTGAACTCCATGCTGACGGTTGCCGCGGTTATGGGACTCTCCAAGGTACTCAGCCTGTCACCTGCATTTAAAGAGCTGCAGCAGGCCGTTTTATCCATGAATATGCCGGTATATTTAAAGGCGTATTTCGGAACCGCGGTTCTGACCGGTCTGACCGGTTCTGCAATCTCCGGTGAAACCATTTTCCTGGAGAGCTTTGGTCAGGCGTTTGTGGATATGGGAGTCAATGTCCAGGCTCTGCACAGAATCGTGACAGAGTCGGCTCTGATCTTAAATAAGCTGCCTAACTCTTCCGTGGCGATTCTTACGATGTCCATCTGCGGATGCAGCCTGAAGGAAAGCTATAAGCATATTATTCTGGGGACTACGATTCCGGCAGCGGCAGCGGGATTGATAATCGCCTTGATGGCTACCTTTGGATTTGTATTTTAGTATTTTGTGAATATGAGAAAAGGAACCGTTCCTCTGGTTCAGAGAGCAGAGGGCGGTTCCTTTTTGCGTATCAGTCAGGCATCAGGCTTGTAAGGAGTCTTATTCCGGCATATTTAAGCAATTGGCGACCATGAAATTTGCAAAGGCTTCCACGGCTGAGGTAATAAAGTTTTTATTGCTGTAGACCATGTAAATCATGCGGGTATCCTTTGGAACATCGAGAAGCCGGACCTTGGCAAGATTGTTAAACTGCCTCAAATAGGGGGTATCGGCCACGATGGCCACTTTTGAGGACTTGGAAATCCTTCCTGCAATGGAGATTTCGTCATCGTAGGAATAGACGGCCTCCACTCCTTTTTCTTTGAGAAGCTTGCGGACAACCTTGCCGATGGGAATCGTGTCCCGGTAGGTGGTCAGCCTGTAGTCCTTTAGGTCCGACAGATACATGGCTCCCCGGCCGGCCAGCGGGTGGTTGTCCTGGACGATGGCGATCAGCTCCTGATAGGTGATGGGGACGAAGACCAGGTCGGGCATATCGTCCACCATGGAACAGAAGCCGATGTCATATTTACCGCAGGAAACGCCCTGCGCCACCTCGATGGACATTCCGTGGTAGATATTGAGCGTGGCGAGCGGATTCTTCTCCTGATAAAGATCCAGCGCCTCCGGTAAAAAGTCACCTAACAGGGTGGGAATGCATCCGATATCGATGGTGCCGCTGATATGACCTGATTTCTCCTTGATCAGGGAGATGCCGTGCTCCAGGATACTCAGGGATTCGCTGACGTACTGATAAAATTCTTCCCCGTATTTGGTGAGCTGGATATTACGCCCCTTTTTCTGGAAGAGGGATACCCCCAGTTCCTTCTCCAGAGATGCGATGGAATCGCTTAAGCTGGGCTGCGTAATATAAAGTGCCTTGGCTGCCTCCGTGTAGTGCTGGACTTCAGCCAGTTTTCGAAAATAGTACAATTGTGGTAAGTTCATAAGCCCCCTCCAATTAATCGATATATTTATTATACAGGATGTACAATGGAAAAGCCAGTAAACAGCGGCACAGTCAGGAAATCTATTTGACATTTGCCCGGAAAGTTTTTACAATGGAGGTTATTAGCGGAAAATAACAGTGATGAGAGGGGGGACGATATGCAGGAAATTTACGACAATCTGTTTCAGGAGACGATATCCTATTCTGACCGTCACATGAGTCCGCGCAATCTCTATCTGATCCGGCAGCCCGGGCGCAGTCTGATGGTGGATACCTCTTTTCGTTTTGAACGGGACTGGGAGATTCTGCGCGGTATGGTGGAAGCTCTGGGTGTCTCCTATAAGGACCTGGACTTGTTTATTACCCACGACCATCCGGACCATACGGGGCTTGTGCCGGCTTTGCAGG
>NZ_JBKVCZ010000165.1:0-13540 GCF_046966825.1 Hungatella sp.
GCGTTTATCTGCAGCCTGTTTCAGACCATACAGCACCAAGGAGATCGTGATAACCGCATAACCTACAAACACGCGGAAATACTCTCCGATCTGTGCGTCGCCAAACAGCTGATTCCCCGCGAGAGGCGAGGTAAAGAACAGGATATGAAACAAAGCTGCTCCCAGAAACACATGGCCAATGCTGGCCTTTTTAATGGATGCACCACCTACCAAAAGAGCGGCAATCGCATACTGCCCAACCTGCTCATGGCTGCTGAATGTATTCATGTTGCCCATATTCTGTAAATAAATCACCTGACCTAGGGCTGCTATAATCGTAGAAAAGGTAATGGAGAACAGACGGCAGCGTCCTACATTGATTCCGGAGACAATGGCAACATCCATGTTTTGCCCCGTCGTCCGGATATCCTGTCCGATCTTTGTTCTGGATATAAATGCGGTTAGAAGACAGAGCAGAGCAATGATCAGCCCAACAACCATGGGAATCTGTGTTGCTGCACACGCCGAATGGAGAGGCGGAATCAGCCAAACCAGCGCGGCAGATACCGTAAGCACCACCGCAGCCGCCGCAGACTTACGGCTGCCTTTTACAGCTTCCAAAAGAGTCCCTCCGCATCTCTTTTTCTTTCGCAGTACCAGGACTGCAAGCACTGCCACTGCCGTAAGCGCTGCGTATATCAGAGACCAATCCAGCGTTATGCACCAGATGTGATCCAAATAATTTTTAACATCATCATGAAATGCAATGGTATTTTTAAGGCCCACTCCGTTGGACAGCATCAGCTCCGCATCCTGAAACGGGATCACACGGCCCAGCAGGATCAAAAAAGTCAGATCAAACAAACCGATTGAAAAATAGCCCAGGATAATACCCGTAATCATCTCCTGGCCAACAGCCCTGTTCATCAGTTTTCCGACTGCCAATCCAAACAGACCGCCCAGAATACTGGCAATCACTGCTGCGAGGAGCATACCCGGCGCACCGCCGATATTCCAGTGGGTGATCATCACCAGAGCGATCTCTCCCGCCATCGCTCCCACTACAATACTGAAGTTCAATCCCATTCCACAAAGGACAGGTAAAATCAGTGATAAAATTAAAACGGCATTCCTCGAAATACGGGCCACTGTCTCTTTCACAATATAGCCGAGAGGCTGGCCGGAACAGAGAATGCTTCCAATACATAAAATGACGAATAGCAGTGTCACGGCATTCCCGCTCAATACATTTCGTACTCTTGCTTTCATCAGATTTTCCTCCCATCGATCTTTGTCAATGCGTAAAGGATAACTCCGTTACAGATAATGACCCTCGCAATTTCAGACAGACTGCTTCCATCGTCGATGAGCTGCGCCGAGACAACCGGTGCTATCGTCAGAATCGCCTGGTATAGTACAACACCAATGATTACATGCCAGATATTGGCCTTCTTCAGGGTCGCACCTCCGACCAGGATCGCCGCAATAGCCGGAAATGCCATGTTACGAGGTGCAGTATACAGCTGATACATACCGATTCCCTGTGCGTAGATCACAATTCCTATGGCGCCGCAGATTGTGGATAATACGGTACCCATTACCCGCATCCTGTCATTATCGATTCCGATTGACTTTCCGAACATAGGATTCATACCGCTGACTTTCATCATAACTCCGGTTTTGCTCTTCTGAAATGCCCAGAATGCCAGACACCCCAGTCCAAATACAAGGAATAATCCCGTAGGAATCGTGACATTTCCGATCTTAAACGCCAGCAGATTGTTTAATACTTTATCGTAAAACCCATCCAGGGTAATCGTGCTGCGCACTCCATTTCCCATGGCCCATTTAATTCTCGGATCTGTAAAGAACGGAAACAGCATCCATCCCATACACATCAGTGAGACAATAGAAAAATTGATATACGTTCCCACCATCATCTCAGAACCACGCAGCCGGTTTAAGAGCAGACCATATAAGACCCCCACAACCGTTGCAAATACAGACCCCAGTACACATGCCGCGAGAATTCCCTTCATCCCCTGAATTCCCCATTCCACAGAAAGTACGCCGGCCAGCTGGCCGCAGAGAATTCCAAGCGGAAGTGCAAAATTCAAGCCGACACCACACTCTACCATAGGAAGCATGGCTAAAACAAAGAAGCTGTTAAGTCCGATACGGACCAACACATCAGAAACAATGGTTCCACTGTCCAGATGCAGTGTAAATGTAAGCAGAACGAGGCCGGCCAGAAATACCATGATAATAAATCTGGAAAAGCCGATTGCCTGGTACAGACGCTTAATCTGCTGCATGACTCCCCACCTCCTTCTGTTCCTTTCTGAATCCGTTTTCTTCCTTTTTGGCTCTGCCCTGTTCCTCCATGGCTTCGGCGGAACTGCTCATAAGCAGGCCAAATTTGTATTCTTCATCGTTGGGCTTTAAGATACCGGCCAGTTTTCCCTCGGTGACAATCGCAATACGGTCGCAGACGGATCGCAGTTCGGCCAGTTCCGAGGAAGTCATAATGATTGTCATATGGCGTTCCCGGTTTAACTGCACCAGATAATTAAGAATCAGCTTCTTCGCCCCGATATCGATTCCTCTCGTCGGCTCTGAGATAAAGAGCACCTCCGGATTCATGGCCAGCGCCTTGGCAATCGATACCTTCTGCTGGTTTCCTCCGCTCAGCCGCTTGCAGGGCTGACTGCTGCTGGTACACCGGATATCGATCTCTTCGATCATTTTTTTTGCATATTCGGCCGCCGCCTTCTTGTTATAAAAGCGCATAAAACCGATGTGTCTCAAATACTCCTGATTCACCCGAAGGGCAGCGATTACTGTATTCATCTCTATGGAGGCGTCCAGATTCAAACCAACGCCTCTCCGGTCCTCCGACACAAACATAATCTTTTTCTTAAGGGTTGACAACGTATCCTCTACAGAAAGAGTCTCTCCACGGTACAGGACCTCGCCCGATGCAGGATACAGTCCCATGATACCATTGGCGATCCCCACCTTTCCATGGCCGGCCAGGCCGCCAATTCCCAAGATTTCCCCTTCTCTCACCTCCAGGTCGATTCCTTTTACCAGCTCTCCCGGCATCTCCACATGAAAGTTTTTCATGGACAGAATAACCGGGCTATGTAACTCGGACTCCGTTTTTGGCTCCTTCGTCACCAACTCCACCTTTCGTCCAATCATCATCTCTGACAGCTGAATCGCCGTCACGCCCTCCATATCACACTGACTGACGAGCTCTCCGTTGCGCAGTACGACCGCGGTGTCCGCATACTGTATAGCCTCATCCAGACGGTGACTGATAAAGATAAAAGAGATCCCCTGATCCGCGACTGCGCGCACACAGTCCAGAAACTGTTTAGCCTCCCCTTCCGTCAGCACCGCTGTTGGCTCATCCAGAACGACCAGCTTTATATTTTTTTTATTCAGTTCTCTTGCGATTTCCACAAACTGTTTGTAACCGACAGACACATCCTCTACCGCTACTGTTTCACTCAGCCCCTCGAGTCCGAGAGAGTTAAGCGTCTTCCTCGCCTCCTCTCTCATCGAGACCTTGTCGACCGTCTCCAGCTTTCTGCTTATAATGCGGCTGAACAGATTACCCTTCGTAATCTCCCGGTTCAAGCGAATGTTCTCCGCTATCTCATACCCATCGATCAACATAAATTCCTGATGAACCATTCCAATTCCCAGTTCAGAAGCATCTGAGGGTTTCATGATCTTCACTGGCTTCCCTTCGAAGAGGACATCTCCTGTAAAACCGCCGGTAGAGTGGATCACGTCCATTCCGAAAAGTATATTCATAAGTGTCGATTTGCCTGCCCCGTTTTCACCAAGCAGTGCTAATATCTGCCCTTTTTTCAGACGGATACTGACATCCTTAAGTACCCGAACTCCGTAATATTCCTTTCCAATGTGATTCATTTCCAGAAGATACTCATATCCCACTGCCTTGTCACCCCCCATTCTCTCCTGATTATCAGCGCAGACCGCTAAACGTATCCTTGTAATATTCCCCGCCTCTCATCACGACGAGAATCTTTTCCTGATTCTGTAAAATTCTGATGTCCTCCAGAGGATCTCCGTCTACAATGATAATATCTGCTTCCTTCCCCGTTTCTACAGAACCGGTTATAGAATCAATACCCAGTAGTTCTGCATTCGCACTTGTTGCCGCCCGGATACAGTCCATCGCGGTCATTCCCCAACGGTTTAAGCACTCCAGTTCTCTCGCCGTCTCCCCGTGGTTAATCAGCACACCTCCGCAGTCGGTTCCGATGCCAATCTTGATTCCCATCTCCAGAGCCTTGCGGAACATCTTTTCCTGGTTTACCAGAGCCTTTCTCGAATTCTCAATTGTGGAGCTGCCAAGACCGTACTTTGCGCCATCTGCCATCAGCTGGTAAACAATTGTCGTAGGTACCCAGAATGTTCCATGGGCTTTCATCAACTCCAGAGTCTCTTCATTAATCATCATTCCATGTTCGATGGAAGCCACGCCGTTCTCGATACAGTATTGGGCTGACTTCGCGGTATGGCAGTGAGCCGCTACCTTTTTACCTGAATTTGCGGCTTCCTCACACAGCGCCTCAATCTCCTTTTGGGAAAACTCGTCTCTGGGCTTACCAAGGAACGGATCGTACAAACCGGAGGTAACATAAATCTTGATTAGGTCCGCACCTGCCGCTACTTCCGTGCGGATTGCTCTCCTGCATTCGGCTTCTCCATCTACACAGTGTCCGGAACCGCCTGCATCCGGTCTGGACCACTGATACTCTGTAGACATAGAAGCATGGCCGCCCGTCTGATTAATCGCCTTTCCTGAAGCGATGATCCTGGGTCCGGGAAGCAATTTCTGATTGATTACATTCCTGACCGCAATCACGCAGTCACCAATATCCGCTACATCGCGCACGGTTGTGATACCGGCACGGATCGTCTCCAGAGCATTCCAGTAAGAACGCATCGTGCGGGTTGGAAGATTATACTGAGCAACTTCGTTAATCACATTGTTGGAGGCGGTTGTCTCCAGATGGGTATGCGCATCCATCAGTCCCGGCATCAGCGTACGTCCGCCGCAGTCAATAATCTCTGTGCCCTCCAAAATTTCCACCCCGGACGCAGCCCCCACATTTACAATGGTACTGCCGTCTACCACAACTGTCCCATCCGGAATAAAACCGCCCCTGCCGTCAATTACTCTTGCATGTGTAAATGCCCTCATAGCCCCTTACCTCGTACTTTCCCGCCTATTTCACTGAGAATATGCAATCGATATCCTAACATTTGATTTATATTCCGTAGAACTTCAGCGAATTAAACGAATTTATTGTTTGCAATCGATTTCAGTTTATGCTATGATTATAGTCGTAGCAATCCTACTTTGTCAAGTATTAAAAAAAAATTTATATAACGCCTTTACAATTTTTCCATATTTTGGATATAATCTACAATAGCGGGGAGTTCTGTAAACTGACGGAGAAGGGATTGGAATTTCCAATGAGATACGATAACTATAAAAAGAGAGAGTGCATCGCCTATGACAATCTACGATATTGCAAAAGAAGCCGGCGTTTCCGCCAGCAGTGTATCCCGTGTTATCAATAACAAAACAGGGGTTAATCCGGAAGTAAGAAAAAAAGTGCAGAAGCTTTTAAAGAAATACCACTATACCCCCGATGCCGCAGCCCGAGGCCTTGTCAGCCAGTCTTCCCGCATTATCGGAATTCTGATCGCGGATATCCGTAACATCCATCATACCGATGGAGCTTACTATATCGAGCGCAAGCTGGCCGCCCTAAACTACTGCTGCGTTATCTTAAATACCGGTGACGATGATGAATCGCGCGCTCAGGCGATCTCTATTCTGGAGCAGCGCCGTGTGGAGGGAGCAGTGCTGATCGGTTCCTCCTTTCAGACAGAATCCGTTGCGCAGGCCATCAAGCGCCATCTGAGCAAGGTGCCGATCGTCATGATCAATGCCTTCTTAGATGCGCCGAATATTTACGGAGTTCTGTCCGATGAATTGCACGGAGTGGAAGCCTGTGTAAACCTTCTGGCAGAAAAAGGGCGAAAACGCCTGGCATTTGTCCGCGACTGCCATACTCCAAGTTGCGAATTAAAGGTCGAAGGTTTTCGCAGAGGCATACGTCTTCTCGGCCAGACAGAGCCCTGGATCTATGATTCCCACGGCACTACGGCAGCGGACGGAAAGAGAGCCACTCTGGAGGTTTTAAAGGATCACCCGGATGTGGATGGAATCATTTATTCTGTCGATTTAATTGCTACCGGAGGCATACGGGCGCTGTATGACCTGGGTATCGCCATCCCGGATCAGGTATCCGTCATTGGTGTCGATAACTCCATCTATGGTGAAATCTGCATTCCCACGCTTACGTCACTGGATAACAAGACCTTTGACTCCAGCATTGCCGCCTGCCGGATCTTGATCGACTGCCTGGAAAACCGTACTACGACACGACAGATGATTCTTCCCTCCGCCATCGTCGTCAGGGAATCGACTCCCTGAATCTGCGTTTCAGAAAATTAATTTTAGGGATTGCTTTTCTTGAAAAAGTCTGATATAGTGTAATTGCAATCGATTTCACTGTGTAACCCGAAGACTTGTTTTCTGAAAGAAGGTATTCACAATGATTTTTTCGAGTTTAAATTCCACAAATGATTTTTCTCTCTGTCCATCAGCGATCAGACGCGCTGTTGAATATTTAAAAACAACCGACTTTTTCCATATGGAACCGGGAGACTACCCGATTGAGGGGAATCTCATGTATGTCAAAGTATTTGATCAGACCTCCATTCCGTTTGAAGATACCCGCCCTGAAATACATCACCACTATGCAGATGTACAGTACTGGCCGGAGGGTGAAGATCTTGCAGGCATCACCCCGAATCCAGGTACTTATACGGTAGCGGAGGCTCACGAAAGCGACGACCTCTATTTCCTGGAGGGAATTCAGAACGAAAGCTTTATCCACTGTCTCCCTGGCTGCATTGCCGTCTATTTCCCATGGGATGTTCACCGCCCCAGCGTAGCTTATGAAGGGAAACCCATCACATACCGCAAAGTAGTCGTCAAAGTACATATGGATTTAATGAAAAACTCGATTTAAATAGTCCGCTGGATATTCCAGAAAAGGGGGCCCACAGAGGCAAAAGCCTCTCTGCGGGTCCCCTTTAAGTATTTCACTGATAAACATGTATAAATAAACTCTCACCGCTCGCACCGTCATATTCCGTTCTGCTCAAACCATTCCCGGAATTCCAGTGCGTCCTCCAGCGTATGATGCCACCCAAACCGCTTCAAAATCACCCGGTTCTCGTCGTCAACGATTACGCCCTCCGCTTCCAGAAGCTTCTTCTGCGTATCCGGAGTTCGAAAGGAAGCCGCTCCGCTTAGATATCCGGAGGCGTTCACCACACGGTGTGCAGGCAGATCCTTTTCCCCCAGGCGGCGGTTCAGTGCATACCCCACCTGCCTCGAATTCCTGGGTTTTCCACATAACAGGGCGATCTGGCCATAGGTGGCCGCTTTTCCATATGGAATATGATTCACGACAAATCTGACACGCTCATAAAAATCCATGGTACCTCTTCCATCATAAGCCAATCATCTGCTCGATTGCGGCCTGGGGTTTCACGCCCACGGAGGTGGCAACCGCCTTTCCTTCCTTCATCAGAATCAGCGCCGGAATGCTCATAATATGAAACTTTTCTGCCAGCTCCCTCTGCTCTTCCACATTGACCTTTCCCACCTTAATATGGGGATTTTCCTCGGCAATTTTATCTACAACAGGGGAAAGCTTTTTACATGGCCCGCACCATGGCGCCCAGAAATCGAGAAGCACCGGCTTTCCTGAAGTAACGACTTCCTCATGATAATTATTATTTGTGATTGAAAATACAGACATTTTATTTGTACTCCTTTTATTCATTGATTGATGATATTAGAATACACGAAAACGATCTGCTTTACAGTGACTTTGTTACACACATAATTTGTTCCGTCTGCATACCGATACATTTCCAGCCAGCTACCGCAGGCTATCCGCCGCCAGCTCCGTGAGTCTCTTCTCATTCAGAAGCTCGATTCCTCCGCGGGTCAGCTTAACCAGGCCATCCGCCTGAAATGCCTTCAGCATCCGGGTGATAACCTCCCTGGCCGTCCCCATGTGGCGGGCAATCTGGTCGTGGGTGATAGAAAGCTTCCGACTCTCATCAAGCCCGCTCTCCTCCAGCAAAAATGCCGCGAGACGGCTGTCGATCTTCTTGTTCAGCACCTGATCCATCAGCCACATTACATCGGAAAAGCGCGCCGCCATCAGCTCATTGGTAAAATTGGCAACCGCCGCGCTGTTGTCCATCAGATCTCTGTAGACATCGACTGGAATATGAAGAATCTCCGTGTCCTGCTCTGCTTCCACGATTACATCGAACAGGATGCTCTTCACCATGCAGGGTGCAGAAAATATACATAAATCCCGTTCCAGCAGCCGGTACAGTGTCAGCTCCCTGCCCTCCTCCGATATAGTATAGACCCGCAGCTGTCCGTCCAGCGTCAGAATCAGCCCGGTGCACTCATCCGATCCGTGGTGAAGCACCTGCCCTTTTTCAAACCGGCGTCTCTGCACGCTTCCGGCCAGTGTCCTCCGCTCTGCTTCCGTCAATTTTTTCCAAAATGGAAGGTATTCTCCCAACTCCATGAACATTCCCTCTTTCTGCTTCCACTATCCATTATATTACCTTTTACCGAAAAGTGACCTCGTCGTTGCAGTCGAACAGGCGGAAAAATTCAGAATACTCCATACGGCCCGCCTTTAATTCTTCTGCCAGCAGCAGAAGTGTCACGGAGTCCATCGCACCGCCGCAGAGTCCGGAGCGCATGTGGATATTTTCCAGACGATCTTTAAAGCCTCCGGTAAAGGATCCCGACACAAAAGCAAACCGGTAATCGGTCACGCCTTCATCAAATACCTTCCACCAGCGGTTCGGATTGATCTTCTCGTTCCGCTCCTTATTTTCCTCCAAATAGCGGTACATCTCATCCGCCTGCTTTATCGGAAGGGAGTATCCTTTTCCATACGCCTTATTGTCGATAATCATGCCGTCTTTTCCATAGTAAATGCAGACATCCGGCTTCCTGGTATCTCCCAGTCTTCCTCCCAGGAAATCCAGTTCCCTGGTGAGAAGCTCCGCCGTCTGAATCTCATAGTCGCGGTCTGATGTACCATCGAAGCCCAGATCGATTAAAAGCAGATACTCGTGACTTACATGGGCCAGCCGCTCTCTGACGCTGTCCTTTATGACAGCCATATCGGATTTTACGGAGATCCGGCCCGCATCGTCCGCCGGAATCTCCAGGCCTACGATATCGTCCATGATCTTATACGTCTTTCCGGTGCGCTTCACATTTAAGCCGATGTTCTCAAAACCACGGATATCATCCTTAATGGTCTCCACCGTCTCTTCCAGTCCCGCCGTCTCCAGATAGGCCTTCACCTGCTCCGGCGAACGATAATCCTTCAGAAGGTACTGGATAATGCGGGTCCTCCGGTTCCTTAAGTAATCCCGGTCTGCCGCCTTCGTTGCCAGCATATCCCACATCACCCGCTTCGGTATCCGGGCAAACTTCGAGACACCGGTGGTATGCTTGAACACGGTTCTCCCCTTTAACGTAAGCCGGTAGGACTGGGGTATGGTTCCCTCATACCGCCTGCTTCCAGCATCCTCTGCCGCCGTCTTCGCCGCCTGTTCCACCCAGCCCATCTGTTTCAGCCAGCTGCAGATGGTTCGGACGTATTTATCACTGGTTCCCTCTGTATCCTGAAGAAGCTTTGCCCTGTCCTCCTCCGCTGTTTCCGAGAGTCCCTGCAGGATCATATGCTGCGGAATCGAGGTAAAACCGGCCTCACCGATAAAGCCCAGTCTGGCTCCTATTTCAAACTTTGTCAGATGGTCGCCCGCTGCCAGCAGCGAAAGCACCCGGCAGACAGGAGGATACGAGAGAAACGCCTTTGTAAGCGTCTCCTCCTCTTCTTTGCTCCCTGCTTCCGCCTCCGCATAGGAACGTCCCAGATCAGACAGTGAACAGGTATCGGCATTTCTGTCATAATTCAAAAAACCGATGCTGACCGCCCAACGCAGAAATGAATCTGCCGGCCAGTCACTCTGGTACTCTTTTCTCTGCCCGGGCAGCACCGCCTGTATGATGCCAGAACACGGCGCATTACTTCTCGTATATCCCTTCGGTGTCCCTTTCCCTTTCAGATGGGCGTACGGCACGATAACCGGATCAGCCTCCAGCTCCTCTATAAATTCCGCTTTGCCATCTTCATCTGAAATGAGCCGGACCAGTTTGTCCTCTATTAACTGTCTGTTGACGGGAGACCCCGGCACAAAGACCGATACCACATTTTTTAAGTTTTCCAGCTTATAGGCCTCCTGTACCCAGCCAAATGTTCTGACAGCCACTCGGAACACCTCCTTTTCATCTTTCCTCCAGCATCTTTCATCTGGCATCTTTCGTCCAATATCTTTCGTCTGCATTACCCACAACCGAGAGCTCCGCCGCCTTCTCCGCATGAATCAGAGCCGTATCAAACAGCGGCACCTCCGTGTCCCCGTCCTTTACCAGAAGGCCGATCTCTGTACAGCCAAGGATCACTCCCTGGGCTCCCCTCTCTTTTAAATGGGCGATGATCGTTAAATATGCCTCTTTTGATGTCTCAGACACGATACCCCGGCACAGCTCCTCGTAGATCACCCGGTTCACGGTTTCGATCTCTGCCGCCTCCGGAATGAGCACCTCCACGCCGTACTCTGCCAGTTTTCCCTTATAGAAATCCTGAGTCATGGTATATTTCGTTCCCAACAGTCCCACACGGTCCATGTTCTCTGCCTTCAGCCTCAGAGCGGCCGCCTCCGCAATATGCAGGACGGGAATATCGATCTTACTCTGAATCTGAGGCGCTACCTTGTGCATGGTATTCGTACAGATTACGATAAAATCAGCCCCCGCCTTCTGCAGGCTTTTGGCCGCCTCTCCCAGTATTTCTCCGCTTCTCTCCCACTCTCCCGCGGCCTGGCACTCTTCGATCTCCTGAAAATCCACGCTGTAGAGAATGCATCTGGCGGAGTGGAGACCTCCCAGCCTCTCTTTCACCGCCTCATTGATAACCTGATAATAAGTAACCGTGCTTTCCCAACTCATTCCGCCGATCAGGCCGATTGTCTTCATCTCTTCTCTTCCTCCATTTTCTGGCACGACGGACAGTAATAGACCGCCCCGCCCAGATAAGTTTCCTTTACAATCTCTCCGCCGCATGCGGGACAGCCGGAAGCCAATGTATTCTTTGACATCAATGTCTGATAGCCCCCTGGATTTCCAAAGAAATCTTTTTCGGTGTCGCGCCCGCCCTGTTCCGTCATGGTTTGAAGCACCGTCTTTACCTGTTTCCACAGAACGTTCTTTTCACAGTCTGAAAGGCTGGAAACCTTGCGTTTCGGATGAATTCCCGCCTGAAACAGAATATCCTGGAGACAGCCGTTGCCAAGCCCCGGTATCCGCTGCTCCGTAGCCAGAAACGCCTTGACGCTCATGGCCGGTTTCACAGAAGCCAGCAGCTCGTTAAAGTACCCTTCAACAAATTCCTCCGTCAGCGGCGAAATGCTCTCGATACTCTTTCTGTAGTACTCATTGTCATAATCTCCCGAATGGCACGAAATACTGCCATACATGGCTACTGTAAATGCAATCGCGGACCCATCCGTAAATTCCAGGAGAAGCTGGTATTTCTTCGGACGGACCTCTTCCTTCCGGATAAAACGGGGATTTACTCCGTCATTAAAACACAGCCTGACGCCGCTGTCGAATTCCAGTTCCGAAAAGATACCAAAACCAGCCGCGCCAGTCACCGTATGACCGGCCAGAAACGCCTGGTACTCCTCCGGTTCGTGGTTAAACCAGCAGAATTTGTGGGGTGAGGAAGGGGGATATACCGCGGATACCGTCTTTCCTCTCACTGTCTCTCTCATCTGTTTTGCCAAATTTATGGCCTCCGGCAGTTCAATCATCGCGTGTCCTCCATTCTGACGGCCTTAAACCGTTCCTTCAGCAGTTCCTTTATATATTCGGTATCATAAGTCAAAATCTCCTGTTTCTCATCTCTGGTGTTATATGCTTTTAAAATTATATTCCCATTCTGAAAATCGGAAAACTCGATATCGTCGTAAATATCATAATCCCGATCCATTAGTTCGTGACCATTTATTCCCTCCGGCTCTGTAAAAGGCTTCTCAAAGTCGAGAATCATGACATCAAATGGGCAGGCCCAGAAACAGCCTGTCACTGCCAGAAGGCCGGATTTACTGTCATATACTGCATCTGTCCAGATAAAACTCTCCTGAAAATCTTCCGGTTTATCCGGATAGGCACATGCCGGTATATAACGGAACACCTCGCCCGTCTCCACACAGAAAATACTGTATCCATATAAATCCTCCCGAAATATCAGATACCGCTTCCCATTCCGGTGGTGAATCAGCCGGCAGAAATCCCCGTCATCATCCAGATTCCTCCAGCTTAACAGAACGGTTCCGTCCTTTCCCACAAGATCATGGATCACAGCGTGGATATTCCCCTTTAACGTTCCTGTGTAATAGCGGGAGCACAAAGAGTAACCATCGTCTAAAGCCGCTGTTTCCGGTATCCCCTTCTGCTCTTCTCTGTGTTCCTCATTGAATATGGAAGAGAAAGATTCCCGATAGTGAAGGTAGGCTTCGTTGTAAGCTACGTTCATCTGCCTCACCTCCTTTTCTGATTAGCTGTCTTGTATTTTTTTCTATGTATTTTTATTTCTATGTATTTTTATATTCTATCATAAACACGAAATTCGCGAAAGTCCTCATAAAAGGTTTCGATCTGTATCTGTTCCGGCATGCATGTCCGGCATACCTGAAATGCGTGTTGCATCAAGGCCACTCCAGATTGACAAGCTTCGTGTAATATTATACACCGTCCATAACATCATGCTTTCATATCAGGCAAATAAAGTCTTGGCAGAACGGATTCAGAAGGGAATGGCAATGGACAAAAACAATATTCCGGTTATTACGTGTCTGTGTTCCGGTATGACAATCGGCTTGCCATCGGTGGTGTGGTTGGCCTGGCACAGGGAAGAGTAGGCATAACAATGTGTTATGGCATATTATTTGGAATGATTATTGGAGTGATAATAGGAACTGTCATTAAGAAAGTCAAAGAAAAAGAATAACATAACCGGAAAAAGCAGCGGCTAATAAATGGATCATTATGCCTGGAGGTATACGATGAAGCATGAAAAAGAGGATCTGCATGAACAAAAAGGCAGAACAGGGCAAGTCTCCCAATTTCAGAGAGCATGCAGTCAGATCTGTACCTGCTGACAGCTCCCTTCCAGCGGACATTTTACAGTTGGAAAGATTTATGCAGTGAACATACTCATGTATAAATACACGAGCTTCCTGTTTCAGCGCCAATTGCCCT
>NZ_JBKVCZ010000166.1:0-13481 GCF_046966825.1 Hungatella sp.
GTCTGTGTCATATGAAGTTCGTTGGAATTGATGACCAGCAGGCTTCCCGGCTCCGGCTGGTACGTTTCTGCCTGGATGACTGCCGTCAGCCGCCCATCGATCAGGCACAGGATCTCTAAGTATTCGTGCCAGTGAGCCGGTATGGTCATGGGCATACAATGGACGAGCTCCAGTTTTGCCGGCAGATTGATGTTCTCGGAAACTTCTTCGTGAATGATGTGGTCCATCCTGCGTTCCTTTCTCTGTTGTATATCAATAGTGACAGGAATATCTGTTTTTATTCTACTAAAAGTTTGCGATTATATCAATATCAACCTATAAAAGGTTAAAAAAGTATCTAGCGGCCGTTGAGGCAATCGTGCATAATAGAGAAAAACAGACAGATATCATTTGGAGGTCAGATATGAAGTTAAAAAACAGGACATTTACCGGTTCCACATCAGACGCAGTAACGAAAAGAGAGCAGGAAAACAGGGAGATCGCCCGCAGAGCGGCTTCTGAAGGATTTGTACTTTTAAAAAATGACGGCCATCTGCTGCCGCTTGCTGCAAAGGGAAAAATCGGGCTTTACGGAGCAGGGGCAGTCAAGACCATAAAAGGGGGCACCGGCTCCGGCGATGTCAATGAGCGGGACTGTGTTTCCATTTATCAGGGGTTAAAGGCCGCAGGCTATGAAGTGACCAGCGATGCATGGCTCTCCTCTTATGAGACCATTTACGCGGATGCAAGACAGGCCTGGAAAGAGGCAGTCCTGGATAAACTGAAACAGTATGACGGCAACTTTTTCCAGGCGTACTCCACCACACCGTTTGTTGTTCCATGCGGCAATACGATTGACGAGGAGGCTGCAAAGGCGGATGGAGCCGATACCGCGGTATTTGTGCTCAGCCGTATTGCGGGGGAAAATGCGGATCGTCACGATACGGAAGGGGATTACTTCATCACAGAAGAAGAAAAAGCGCTTCTGAAACAGGTATCTGCTTCCTATGACAACGTAGTTCTCGTTATCAATACGGGAGGTCTGATTGACCTGGCCTTTACTGAGGAGTTTGCAAATATAAAATCCATCGTGCAGTTCATGCAGGCCGGTCAGGAAGGCGGTTCGGCGTTTGCGGATATCATTTCCGGCACCGTAAATCCAAGCGGAAAAATGACGGATTCCTGGGCTTATACCTACGCAGATTACCCCAATGCCCAGACCTTTAGCCATAAGAACGGCAACATAGAGACGGAGAAGTACGAAGAGGGAATTTTCGTCGGATACCGTTATTTTGATACCTTCGATGTGCCGGTTCGTTACGGCTTCGGCTTCGGATTGTCCTATACGGAATTTTCCGTTGTGGGAACCGGAATCAGCGCTTCCGGTCTGGGTACAGACCAGCCGAAAATCTCGGTTACGGCTTCCGTGAAGAATATCGGACATACGTATGCCGGAAAGGAAGTTGTGGAAGTCTACGTATCCTGTCCGCAGAATGATATGCCAAAAGAGTTCCGCCGTCTGGCCGGATTCGGAAAGACCGCGCTTTTATCTCCTGACGAGACCCAGGATTTAACGATTACCTTCCCACTGTATCAGCTGGCCTCCTATCATGAAGATAAGGCGGCATGGATCCTGGAGGCGGGTACATATGGCATCTGGGTGGGGAATTCCCTGGAAGCCTCCAGCTTATCCGCTACGATCTGTCTCGATGCGGACGCCGTGATGGTGCAGTGCGAAACGATCTGTGAGAGAAAGGAAGACTTAACGGAACTGGTGCCGGATGCCGGTAAGATGAAGGCAAAAGAGGAAGCGTGGAAGAGTCTGGCGGAATCCTTAAAGCTTCCTGGCATATCGGTCTGTGCGGACCAGATTGTGACAGAAACCGCCGTATATCCGGAACACTTAGGCGTGACGGAAGGAAAAGCAGGAGAGATCGTGAGCACCTTATCCGAGGAACAGCTGATTGCACTTGCCACAGGCGATCCTGGAAAAGGCCAGGAAAGCGCCCTTGGCTCCGCGGGACTTACGGTGCCGGGAGCTGCAGCTGAGACATCCTCCGCTGCAATAGATTCTCCATGGAACGTGGCCAGCATGGTACTGGCAGACGGACCTGCCGGTTTAAGGCTCCATAAGACGTATCAGGTAGTGGACGGTATGATCAAAAAAGGCGGGTTCCTCCAGGCCTTTGAGGGCGGCTTCTTTGCCGAACCGGAAGATATGGAAGGCACAACCTACTATCAGTACTGTACCGCAATCCCGGTCGGTACGCTTCTGGCACAGACATGGGATGTCAGTCTTCTGAAGGAAATTGGGGAGATGATCGGCCGTGAGATGGAACTGTTTAACGTGACGCTGTGGCTGGCGCCAGGCATGAATATTCACCGGAATCCGCTCTGCGGCCGGAACTTCGAATACTATTCCGAGGATCCGCTTCTGTCCGGTATGATGGCGTCCGCAATCACTCTCGGGGTTCAGAAGATTCCGGGATGCGGAACTACGATCAAGCATTTTGCCTGCAACAATCAGGAGGATAACCGTATGGGGTCTGATTCTGTCCTTTCCGAGAGAGCGCTGCGCGAGATCTATTTAAAGGGATTTGAAATCGCAGTGAAGAATTCGCAGCCCATGTCGATTATGACGTCCTACAACCAGATCAACGGCGTCCATGCGGCAAATTCCTACGATATCTGCACAAAGGCAGCCAGAGACGAGTGGGGCTTTGCAGGCGCAATCATGACAGACTGGACCACCACCACTGCCTCCACCGCAGGCGTATGCACGGCCGCGGGCTGTATGCGGGCAGGCAATGATATGGTAATGCCGGGCGTGAAAGCAGACCATGACAATATCCGTCAGGAGCTGAAGGAGGGAACACTGGAGCCTGGAGCACTGCAGAGATGCATCTGCAATACCGTGAGTCTGGCGCTGCAGTCCAACCAGTATGAGGACGCAGTCAGCTATGGCAGCCAGTTTGATGGGCTGGGGACATATATGACGGTGGAATAATATAACAGGAGTACGAAACAGGAACATAATACAGGAACATAATACAGGAACATGATATGATAGAGCCCCGGACCGCAAATGGTTTCGGGGCTTTTGCGCGGCGTCAGGTAAAGTAAGGTAGATGGAATTTTACAGAGATGATATGGACGGAAATAGTTGCCTGGCTGTTGCAGTATATGAAACAGGCTATGCAAAATAATTGTATTATGGGGATTCTTCCTTTATAATAGTATCAAGTATTAATATAAAGGGGGCGGGGATGTATGGATTTTATTTTTCTGTTTACGGGTATGATATGTCTGGGGGAGGCAGTTTTCATGTTTCTGGGGAAGGACATGCTGATTTTTAACGGAACGACATTTAAACAGAAGGACTACGATATGAAACGTCTTTCCAGGGTGGAAGGGGTGCTGTTTCTCGTGGATGCGGCCGCCTGTCTGGCACTGGGGGCGTTTCAACTGGAGATGGGATATCAGATGGTCTGTCTCGGTATCGTGTTTGTTACGCTTCTGTTTCACGGAAGGAATTTCAGCAGCGGGAAATATAAGGTGAAGCACGGGAACCAATCATTTCCAACGGGAAAGGAGAAAAAGCAGTGAAACGTTTTTTAAATTGCAATGCATCGGATTTTGAGAAAATGAACGGAAAAGAACTGGTGGAATCCATTGCCTCCAGCGAGGGACGGGTGCTGGTCTGTGAGACCATCGGAAATTTACAGCCCATGCTGGGAGATGTGAGCAATGCGGAGCTGGCCGCGGCCATGGGCGCCGATGTGATTCTGTTAAATATCTTTGATGTGGATAACCCTGTAATCAACGGTCTTCCGCCTGTTGACAAAGGGGATCTGATCCGGAAGGTGAAGGAGCTGACCGGGCGTCCTGTGGGTATCAACCTGGAGCCAAAGGAACAGGGCGTGGAAAGCTCGGTGGAGGCGGACTCCATGTGGGGAATCACGGGTGGCCGTCTGGGAACGCTGGAAAATGCGAGGAAGGCGGTCGATATGGGTGTCGATTTCATCGTCCTGACAGGGAATCCGGGTGTCGGTGTCACCAACCGGGCCATCGAGGAGACGCTGGCGGTTTACCGGAAGGAATTCGGTGACACCATTGTCCTGGTGGCCGGAAAGATGCATGCGGCGGGAATTCTCTCTGAGGCGGGAGAGAAGATCATCACGCGGGAGGATGTGAAGCTGTTTCGCGAAGCGGGAGCCGATGTGATTCTTATGCCGGCTCCGGGGACGGTCCCGGGAATTACCATGGAGTATATCCGGGGGCTGGTCTCCTGTGCTCATGAGCTGGGGGCTCTGACGCTGACGGCGATAGGAACCTCTCAGGAGGGCTCAGATCCGGCTACCATCCGGGAGATTGCGCTGATGTGCAAGATGACGGGAACGGATATGCATCACCTGGGAGACGCCGGATACGGCGGCATGGCACTGCCTGAAAATATCCTGGAATATGGAAAGGTGATCCGCGGAGTGCGCCATACGTACCACCGGATGGCGGCTTCCATCCGGCGTTAGAAATGGTATCGTATACAGTATAATATGAAGTAGCCACAACAGAGATTCTGTGCTATAATGGTACAGAATCTTTGCCGTTTTGGTCAGAAGGAAGCTGATTCTGGCTGATCCGGCGGATCGAATTTAAACAACCAGGAGAGAAAGAGTATGGGGAGAGAAAAATTTTCATCCCGGCTGGGCTTTATTCTTATTTCAGCGGGATGCGCAATCGGACTCGGCAATGTATGGCGTTTTCCATACATCGTAGGCCAGTACGGCGGCGCGGCATTCGTATTAATTTACGCGGTATTCTTAGTGATACTGGGCCTTCCGATCGTAGTCATGGAATTTGCAGTGGGACGGGCAAGCCAGAGAAGTGTGGCGCTGTCCTATGATGTGCTGGAGCCAAAAGGAACGAAGTGGCATTACGCCAAATATCTGGGCATGGCAGGAAATTACATCCTGATGATGTTTTACACCACGGTCGCCGGTTGGATGATCTTATATTTCTTCAAGATGGCCAAAGGTGATTTTACGGGGCTGGATGCTGCCGGTGTCGGCGCGCAATTTGAGGGAATGCTGGCAAATCCGGTTCTGATGGCTGTATTTATGATTCTTGTGGTAATCGGCTGCTTCGCGGTCTGCGCGAAGGGGCTGCAGGGCGGCGTGGAAAAGATCACCAAGGTGATGATGGTGTGCCTGCTGGTACTGATGGTGATTCTGGCGGTACACTCGGTCATGATGGACAACAGCGGACCGGGACTGGAATTCTATTTAAAGCCTGACTTCGGAAAGATTCAGGAAGCCGGACTGGGAGAAGTAATCTTCGCAGCCATGGGACAGGCGTTCTTTACGCTGAGCCTGGGAATCGGCGCCCTGGCAATTTTTGGAAGCTATATCGGCAAGGAGCGCAGCCTGATGGGCGAGGCGATTTCCGTTACGATTCTCGATACCTTCGTAGCCTTTATGGCCGGACTGATCATTTTCCCTGCATGCTTTGCGTTCAGTATTGAACCGGGCCAGGGACCGAAGCTGATCTTTGTGACACTGCCGAATGTATTTAATAATATGGCGGGCGGAAGACTGGTGGGATCGCTGTTCTTCCTGTTTATGTCATTTGCGGCTGTATCCACGGTTATTGCCGTGTTCCAGAATATTGTGTCATTTGCCACGGATTTGACGGGCTGCACCATCAAAAAAGCCGTACTGTGCAACATGGCTGCAGTTATTTTGCTTTCCCTGCCGTGTGTGCTGGGATTCAATCTGTGGAGCGGCTTCATGCCATTCGGCGAAGGCAGTAATGTTCTGGATTTAGAGGACTTTATTATCAGCAACAACCTGCTTCCTCTGGGAAGTCTTATCTATCTGGCCTTCTGTACCACAAGATACGGCTGGGGATTTGAGAATTTTATGAAGGAAGCCAACGAAGGAAAGGGAATTAAGTTCCCGAGATGGGTGAGAGGATATGTGACATTTGTCCTGCCTCTGATCGTACTGGTAATCTTTATCCAGGGGTATATTGCCAAGTTCTGGAGTTAAGAAATGGAAGCGTTTGAGAGGCCGGGATATAATGAGCGGCCCTTAAATGCTTCCGTTTTTTTTGTTTTACATATTTGTTTGCAGCAGGATTTACTGTCCTGCGTCTAATTCTTCCCTGTCAGCCCGCGTATCACTTCCCCTGCGATGAGGAGACCCGCGACTGGGGGAACGAAAGAGACGCTGCCTGGAACGGCGCGCTTCGAGGTGACTTCTGTGCTGGTTTCCAGCGGCTTCAGCGGTTCTTCCCTGGAGTATAGGACTTTCAGAGAAGTGATGCCCCGTTTCTTCAGTTCCCGGCGCATGACTTTGCAGAGCGGACAGACCGATGTTTTCGATAAATCCGTGATTTCAAACAGTTCCGGGTGAAGCTTGTTGCCGGTTCCCATAGAGGCAATGAAAGGGATTTCGTGGCCTATGGCGTATTGGGCCAGGGCCAGCTTGGCTGTGACGGTGTCGATGGCATCTATGATGTAGTTGACTTTACAGGGAATCTGTTCAAACAGATTTTCTATGTTATCGGGCAGGACAAAGGTCTCAAATGCAAATACCTCTGCCTGTGGATTCATGTCCAGAATCCGCGTCTTCATGACCTGAGTCTTGTACAGGCCGACGGTACTGTGATAAGCGATGCTCTGCCGGTTGATGTTGGTGATCGAGACGGTGTCGTTGTCGATCAGGACGAGACGGCCGACGCCTCCTCTGGCCAGGGCCTCGATGCAGTGGGAGCCCACTCCGCCGACGCCGAAGACGGCGACACAGGAGCCTGCCAGCTTTTCCATGGAGTCCTTTCCAAGAAGGAGTTCGCTCCGTGAGAATTCATGAATCATGACTGTCACCATCCAGTTTCTTCTGTTCTTCCACCAGATCGGCGAGCGTAATGCTGTCTACAACCCCGTTAATCGCCTGATCCAGCTGTTTCCACACGGTTAAGGTAGCGCAGTGGCCGGAACGCACACACTGGTTTAATTCGTCCTCCATACACGCTACAGGGGCAAGGCTGCCCTCGGTGAGACGCAGGATCATGCCAACCGTATAATCGGCAGGTTCCTTCGTCAGATAATAGCCGCCCTGGGCGCCTCTCATGCTCTTAACATAGCCGGCGCGGCTTAAAATCGTCACGATCTGTTCCAAATATTTGTCTGATATCTGCTGGCGTTCGGCTACCTGGTTGATTTTTGTACATTCACCCGGATGCAGAGCGAATTCCAGCATCATACGAAGGGCATACCGTCCCTTTGTCGAGATTTTCATGGTGTCGTTCTCCTTCCTATCATTCTTATCTGTTTAGTAGGATATAAAGTATTTTACACGATGCGGAGACAAATGTAAACAGTTTTTATATACAGGGATTTTATGGTATAATGGATGAAAAGAATGGCCGCCTGTATGCCGAAAGTGGCCCGGAAAGGGAGGTATGTGCTATGACGATGAAGTGTCCCAATTGCGGCGCGGAGTTTTTCGATGGAAGAGAGGTATGCACGGACTGCCAGACCCCACTAGTCAAAAAAGAGGAGGGGAAAAACGGTAATGCGGAATTTGGGTCTGAGGGTGTCGATGTGGAGATGCTGACGACGGTCAGCGATCACATCGAGGCGAAGCTGCTGCAGGGAATATTGGAGAATCATGGAATTCCATCGTACTCCGTGGATGAGGAGAGCGGCGAATATATGAGGGTCTACATGGGCTACTCGATTTTTGGGGAAAAGATCTATGTGCGCGCCTCCGATCTTTTGGCTGCCCAGGGATATCTGAAGGAGTGGGAGAGCATGAAGGAGGACGCGGAGGTCGATGAGGATTATGTGGTTGCTGAGGATTCGGAAGCGGAGGGAGATTTGGACGATGACGGAGACTCGGAAGAGGAGGAGGGTGAAAACGGCTGGAGGAATCCTCTGATTTTAAAGGACAGGCGTCTGGCGGCGATTATTATTATCGCAGCGGTTATTCTGGGTATTATTTCTGTGTTCCCGCCGATTCCGTAAGGGAAGAAAAAATTGGGGACAGCTTAACAGGAGCTGTGTACAACTGCGATCCTTTTATTCACAGCCATAATGATCCTTAGGATTATTACGGATTTCCGCCGGTTCCATATACGGCGGAGGAACCGGTGATTTCCCGCCAAATTTCGATGAAATGATTGTTTTTTCCAGTACTTCGTTATATAATAGGGTACGCGTAAAATAATAATTTAGGAGTGTGCCAAAATGAGCAAAGTAAGAACGAGATACGCACCGAGCCCTACGGGACGCATGCATGTCGGCAATTTAAGGACCGCGTTGTACGCATTTTTAATTGCAAAGCATGAAGACGGAGAGTTTCTTCTCCGTATCGAAGATACGGATCAGGAACGGTATGTGGAAGGTGCTGTCGAGATTATCTATAGAACGCTTGAGGAGACCGGACTGATTCATGATGAAGGCCCGGACAAGGATGGCGGCGTGGGCCCTTACGTTCAGAGCGAGCGTCAGGCTTCCGGTATTTACCTGGAGTATGCGAAGCTGCTGGTGGAAAAGGGCGAGGCGTATTACTGCTTCTGTACGCAGGAGCGTCTGGATTCTTTAAAGCAGACGGTGGAAGGCCAGGAGATTATGACCTACGACAAGCATTGCCTCTCCTTATCCAGGGAAGAAGTGGAGGCCAATCTGGCAGCCGGCATGCCTTACGTCATCCGCCAGAACAATCCAACCGAGGGAACTACCACGTTCCACGATGAGATTTACGGTGACATCACCGTGGACAACTCCGAGCTGGACGATATGGTACTGATCAAGTCGGATGGATACCCAACGTATAATTTTGCCAATGTAGTCGATGACCACTTGATGGGAATCACCCATGTGGTCCGCGGCAATGAATACCTCTCCTCCTCACCGAAGTACAACCGTCTCTACGCCGCTTTCGGCTGGGACGTTCCGGTATACGTGCACTGCCCGCTGATTACGAACGAAGAGCATAAGAAGCTGAGCAAGAGGAGCGGTCATGCGTCCTACGAGGATCTGATCGAGCAGGGTTTCATCTCCGAGGCTGTAGTGAACTACGTGGCACTGCTGGGATGGTCTCCGGTGGACAACCGTGAGATTTTCTCTCTGGCAGAGTTAATAAAGGAATTCGATTACCATAATATCAGCAAGTCTCCGGCCGTATTCGATATGACGAAGTTAAAATGGATGAACGGCGAATATATGAAGGCCATGGAGTTTGACCGGTTCTTTGAGATGGCGGAGCCGCATATCAGGAAGGTCATCACGAAGGATCTCGATTTAGAGAAGATCGCCGTCATGGTGAAGACGAGAATCGAGATTTTCCCGGATATTGCAGACCATATCGACTTCTTTGAGGCGCTTCCGGAGTACGATTCGGAGATGTACGTTCATAAGAAGATGAAGACGAATAAGGAGACCGCTCTGACGGTTCTCACAGAAGTTCTGCCGATCCTGGAAGCACAGGAGGACTTCAGCAACGACGCCTTATATGCGGCGCTGTCAGCGTATGTGGCGGAAAAGGGCTATAAGACCGGCTTTGTGATGTGGCCGATCCGTACGGCGGTTTCCGGCAGGCAGATGACACCGGCAGGCGCTACGGAGATTATGGAAGTGCTTGGCAGGGAAGAATCCATTGCAAGGATTCAGACGGGAATCGAACTGTTAAGCCGTCAGTAAAGAGAAGATATAAGGGTTTAGAGCGTGTCTGACCAGACGTTTCAGACGCGCTCTAATTCCCTCTGAGAGAAGGGAAATCCGGATGAGTTCAGAAGTAATATTTGAAGGTGCACAGAAGGCGGCGGTGACTCACGATAAGGGTCCCATGCTGGTGCTGGCCGGTCCGGGTTCGGGAAAGACATTTACCATAACCCACCGGATTAAGTATTTGACGGAGGAATGCAGAGTGAATCCGTCCAGTATCCTGGTCATCACCTTTACGAAGGCGGCGGCCACGGAGATGAAAGAGCGATATGAGAGTCTGTGCGGCGGGGGACCGTCATCTGTCAGTTTCGGCACATTTCATGCCATATTTTTCCGAATCTTAAAATTTGCATACAGGTATGACGCGCGCAACATTGTGCGTGATGAACAGCGGATGCAGTACATCAGGGAACTGATCGAGACAAACCATGTTGAGGTGGAGGATGAAGCGGAGTTTGTGAGCTCCATTTTGTCAGAGATCAGCTCCGTAAAAGGGGAAATGATCCACTTGAACCACTACTATGCGAAGAACTGTTCGGAAGAGATATTTAAGAAGCTGTATTCGGGCTACGAGGAACGGCTGAGGAGAGCGAATTTAATCGATTTTGATGATATGCTGGTCATGTGCTACGATCTGTTTAAGGAGAGGAAGGACATCCTTGGCGCATGGCAGAGGAAATATCAGTACATACTGGTAGATGAGTTTCAGGACATCAACCGGGTTCAGTATGAGATCGTGCGGATGCTGGCGGCGCCTGAGAACAACCTGTTTATTGTGGGAGACGACGATCAGTCCATCTACCGGTTCCGCGGCGCGAAGCCGGAGATCATGCTGGGCTTTGAGAAGGACTATCCCGATGCCGAGCGGGTTCTTTTAAATATCAATTTCCGCAGTACGAAGGACATCGTGGATACGGCGGGTAAGCTGATTGCCCATAATAAAACGCGTTTTCCGAAGGAGATCATCACGAAGCAGGGCAGGGGAAAGCCTGTGGTTACGAGAGTCTGGAAGGATCCGCAGGAGGAGACGCTGGAGATCGTCCACGAGATCACGGATTACACCGGAGCCGGATATGCCTGGTCCGATATCGCAGTCCTGTACCGGACGAATCTGGGGCCGCGTCTGCTGATCGAGAAGCTGATGGAATACAATATCCCCTTCTGCATGAAGGACGCCGTGCCGAATCTTTACGACCACTGGATTGCGAAAAATATCATCGCCTATTTAAATGCCGCTGCCGGTGATTTAAGCCGCGCCTGCATTCTCTCGGTGATTAACCGCCCGAACCGGTACATCAGCCGGGACGCACTGGAACTGCCGGTGGTGAGCTGGGAGGCGGTCAAGTCCTTTTATCAGGACAAAGGCTGGATGGTGGAGCGGATCGAACAGCTGGAATACGATCTGAAATTCCTGAGGCAGCTGGCGCCTGCCGCCGCGGTGAATTACATACGCAAAGCGGTGGGATATGACGATTACATCAGAGAGTACGCCGAGTACCGCCGTATGAAGCCGGAGGAGCTGTTCGAGGTTCTGGACCAGCTGGCGGAGAGTGCCGCGGGATTTCAGACGGTGGAGGCATGGTTCGCCCATATGGAGGAGTACGCCAGGGAACTGAAGCTTCAGGCACGTTCCAGGGAGAAGCGGACGGAGGGCGTTTCTCTGATGACAATGCACAGCTCGAAAGGGCTGGAGTACCGGATTGTGTATATTCTCGATGCCAATGAAGGCGTCACACCGCACCACAAGGCGGTTCTGGACGCGGATATGGAAGAGGAGCGGCGCATGTTTTACGTCGCTATGACGAGGGCGAAGGAGCGGCTCCACGTCAATTACGTGAGCGAGCGGTACAGTAAGAAACAGGAGGTGTCCCGGTTTGTAAAGGAGTATCTGGGACGGGAGTAGAAAGGAGCATAACATGGATTCGCGTGTACACATCTATTGCGGCGAGGGAAAGGGAAAGACGACGGCCGCCGTCGGACTGGCCGTCCGCGCGGCCGGATGCGGCAGAAAGGTATTGCTTACCCGGTTTTTAAAGACCGACCATTCCGGTGAGGTGGCGGCGCTGGGGCTGATACCTGGAATTTCGGTCACACCGTGTGAGAAGAGCTTTGGATTTTTCTTCCGTATGACGGACGAACAGAAGAAGGAGGCGGCGGTGTATTACACGGAGCTGCTGGATATGACGCTTAGGAAAGCGGTGGATGGCGCCTTCGATCTGCTGGTTCTCGACGAGATCATGGCAGTCATGAATTATGGTCTGGTGCGGGAAGAGACGGTGAGAGATTTTATAACCGGACGTCCCTCCGGCCTGGAGGTTGTGCTGACCGGGCGCGGGCCGTCGGAGGAACTGATTTCCCTGGCGGATTACGTGTCAGAGATCCAAAAGATCAAGCATCCTTACGATCAGGGGCTCCAGGCGCGAGAGGGAATTGAATATTAATTATGTAGAAATCCCTTGATTTTTATACCATAGTCTGATAGAGTGGAAAGAGACGAAATAGTCGTCAAAAGAATAGAAAAGAACATTACAAAAAGAGAGGTATCGACATGGCACAGGATCCGAATTTAGACCAGGAGAACATGGAAGAGCAGGAGGAAATGACCGTTACACTGACTCTGGACGATGGTACAGAAATCGAGTGTGTGGTACTCACCATTTTTACGGCCGGCGAACGCGATTACATTGCTCTGCTTCCGATGGAAGGTGCTGAGGCGGAAGAGGGAGAGGTTTACTTATACCGTTATTCCGAGTCAGAGGATGGACAGCCGAATCTGGAGAATATCGAAGATGATGACGAATATGAGATCGTAGCCGATGCATTTGACGAATTGCTGGATGATGCGGAGTACGATGAACTGGTAGGCGAAGACGAGACAGAAGAAAACGAATAAAGAGGCTGGGCTATTGTCTTCGGATAATAGCTCTTCTTTTTTTGCGGCGTTATATGTGACGTTTTTAACGGCATACCAGACGGCCGGAAAGGAGATAATATGAAGAAAATCGTTGATGCAAAGGGACTTCCCTGCCCCCAGCCTGTGATTAAGGCAAAAGAGGTGCTGAAAGAGATGACGGAGGGAACCGTCGAAGTTTTGGTGGACAATGAGATCGCCGTACAGAATTTAATGAAGCTGGGCGGCTATTTTGGACTGAAGCCGGTATCGGAAAAGCTCTCAGAGGAAGAATTCCGGGTGAGCTACGATGTCACGGAACGGAAAGCGGCAGATCCTCAGAAGGAGGGAAAAACCGCCAATGGGGATGCGGAAGCAGACGCGAAGGCGGAAGCCTGTAGTCCGGATGCCAGGAGGAAGGGCCAGGTCGTGGTGATTTCCTCGGACTGTATGGGAAGCGGGGATGATGAGCTGGGAAGGCAGCTGATGAAGGGCTTTCTCTATGCACAGACCCAGCTGGACGTGCTGCCCGATACGGTCCTGCTCTATAACGGCGGTGCAAAGCTGTCGGCGGAGGGATCGCAGTCTGTAGAAGATTTAAGGAGTCTGGAGGCGCAGGGAGTCGAGATCCTTACCTGCGGCACATGCCTGAACTTTTACGGCCTTTCCGAGAAGCTGGCGGTTGGCAATGTCACCAACATGTACGATATCGCCGAGAAGCTGTCCGGGGCCAGCTCCGTGATCCGTCCATGATGCAGAAGAAAAACAGAGAGGAGACAGTCGTTCACACCTTCCAGCCGGTATACGACGAAAACTCCAGAGTTCTCATGCTGGGCACCATGCCGTCTCCGAAATCCAGGGAGCAGGGCTTCTACTACGGTCATC
>NZ_JBKVCZ010000167.1:0-13145 GCF_046966825.1 Hungatella sp.
GGACTAGGGACAGTGGAAGAGGTAAACGCAGCCGCAGCCGGGGATACGGTCCCGGAACGCCCCGATTTTCAAAGGGTGCTCACCGTCCTGGGGAAGCGTTACGAGCCGATTTCCTGCGACAGGTGCCAGCGGTGTACCTGCCCGCATGGAACGGAAATTCATACGGTTTTCCGGCAGTATCACTACTTTTTTCTGGGAAAGGATTACTGGGCCCTCAGAAAGCTCGATCTGGGAATAGAAGAGAGCGCGGCGGCCTGCAGAAGCTGTACCAGTATGTCCTGCATAAAGCAGTGTCCCCATAAGCTTCGAATTCCGGAGATTATGCAGCAGATCGAGAGGCTGACAAAGATACATATCAGAAACTCCGTGATTTAGTAAAAGAAAACAGATTGAGCCAATGAATAAAAGTACCTGATACCGCAGACCGGTTACACGGATTCTGCACATCAGGTACTTTGCTGGAACAGGACAGCTCTATTTTGTAAGTTTCCTGTTAAATGAATAAAGAACTGGTGGTGATATGGACATCACAGGGAGAATTTGATGCATTGAACCAAATCCCATTACTGCATAACACCATCTGCGCCGATCACATATCCGTCAATGGTGGTGTTTGTCACCATTTCCCCGGTATCGGTGCTGAGATAGTACCACTTACCGTCATTATCCTGAAACCACCCCGTCTCCATGAACCCGTTTTCATCGAAATGGTACCACTTACCATCTGATGGAGTTTTTGCCCAGCAGTTGGCAGCGAAGGTACCGTCGATTCTCCTGTATTTATAGCGGCCGTTTTCGTTGATCCACTTACCCTGAGCCTCTTCCGGAGAGAGCTGCATGGCTTCTTCCTGGTCATAGGCTGCCATGATGATCATGATGGTTCCGTTGCTCTTATAGTATCCTACACGCGTAAACCACGTATTCTGTACGGCTGCGACAGCGTCCTCCGTCAAATAGACGTAGCTTCCTCCCTCGTGGGCGGTTGCACGGATATAAGCGATATGGCGGATATTGTGTCCGGTAGCGGAGGCCAGAGAATAGACAACGGATAGGGAAACGCCATCGCCAAAATCGTAGGCCTTTTTCGCAACGCCGGTCAATTCAGAGTCGTAGACCAAATCGGAAACGCCCTTTTGCTTCCGGTAGGCATTCAAGTAGGCGACCTGATCATCCTGCCCGGAAGGGTAGGGGTTCTCAAGCGTCTTATCCGCGATATCGGAGATGACGCAGCCATTCTCATCAGTGGTATAGTTCTTGCCGTCGATCGTGATATTCCTGTTCTTCAGGACGTAATGCTGATAGCTGAACACATACATGCGGCCGTCTATGGTTTCCACGCCTTCGCCTTTGACCATACGTCCGCTGGACCTTAAATAAAAGGTGTAGCCGCCGTCTTCGAACCAGCCAGTCTGCATGATGCCGTTTTCATCGAAATGATACCATTCGGCTTCGACATACTTTCCATTTTTTTCATATACAGCAAGCCAGCGATTCTTCAAAAGTTCTCCAGTCCTGTTGATCGTACAGGTCCATTGGGAGCCGTTCTGGTTCCAAGTGATTTCACTCGATTCGTAAATGCCTCCTCCAAGGCGCAGCGGAGATTGATCCTTCGTCTGTGCAAATGCGGTCGTAACGCAGAGCAGGGTCATCATTACCGTGGTTAAAATCCATTTTAGTAGCTTTTTCATAATTTTTCCCGCCTTTCTGATTTATTAATTAGTTAAAGTATATCATAATCGGCAGGTACCATCAAGTTATATGGCAGTAGAAAAGCAGCAGTTGTAGTATGATTGGACGGAATGTATACCAGGTAAATCAAAGTGTAGAGCACAGCGCCGCCGCCCACAGCGATACACCCCAGCAGTACATAGTGACACAGGATAGCAGCTGAATGCCACGCCCCAGGATAATCAGGACACGAACCTTCCCGAATTATTTAGGCAGACTTATCTCGTCAGATACTGCTTATATTTCTCCCTGTCGCCTTCCCGGCAGCTGACTGTCAGGCAGACTCCATCTTCCTGAAACTCCCGGCTGTGAACCATGGCGCGGCTGTTTAAGTAGTGGACCACATTACCGTTCTCATAAGGGATCAGGAACTGGGCCTCCTGGTATTCAGAAAAGAGAATCTTCTCCATCATACGCATCAGCTCCGGGATTCCGATGCCGTATTTCGCCGACATATAGATCCGGTTATCCGAAATTTTAGGGAGCGTTTCCTCCTCCATAACGGAATCGGCCTTGTTCATAATATAGATCCTTGGAATATCACCGGCCCCCAGTTCTTTCAGTGTTTCCTCTGTTACCTCTATCTGTTCTTTGTAATGCTCATCCGAAAAATCCACTACATGAAGCAGAAGATCCGCATAACGTATCTCATCCAGCGTGGAGCGGAACGCCTTGACCAGGCTGTGGGGAAGACGGCTGATAAAACCGACCGTATCGGAGAGCAGGAAATCCTGGCTGCCGCTTAAGGATATCTTTCGAACAGTGGTGTCCAGCGTGGCAAACAGCATATCCTTCGCCATAACCATCTTTTCCTCTTTTCCGCTCGACAGTTCCACCAGTTTGTTCAGCAGCGTGGATTTGCCTGCGTTGGTATATCCGACCAGCGCGGCCTGCGGATACGTTCCCTGGGTCCGTTTTCTTCTCTGGACTTCGCGTTCCTGCTCCATCCGTTCCAGTTCGCGCCTCAGTTCGCTGATCCGCCCCTCGATTTTTCGCCGGTCCAGCTCAATCTGCTTTTCACCGGATCCCTTGTTGCTCAAGGAACCGCTGGCTCCGCCTTGGCGCCCCAGAGAGTCTCTGAGTCCCATAAGTCTCGGCAGCATATACTGAAGTCTGGCCGATTCCACCTGCATTTTAGCCTCTTTGGTCCGGGCTCTCCGTGAAAATATCTCCAGAATCAGGTAGGTCCGGTCCCATACCGGCACATCGATCTCCCTCTGCAGATTTTTAAGCTGGGAGGGAGATAAGGTATCGTTGAAAATGACATAGTCCACGCAGAGCGTCTCCACGGCTTCCCTGATCTCGCCAACCTTTCCCGAGCCGATATAGTAAGCGGCGTTAATACAGGAGAGATTCTGATCGACTCTGGCCACCGGATCCATATCGCAGGCCTTCACCAGATTATGCAGTTCTTTCATGGATACTTCAAAATCATTGTTTTGGTTTAAATGTACCCCAGCCAGCAGAGCGCGGGGTCTTATGGTTTCATTCTGTTGTTTCATATATTGTTCAGCCTCCTTGCTGCCGTTCCCATTTCTCACCGTCCTGGAAAGGAAAGGAGAGGGGCGCGGCGCAGCTTCAGGCGGCAAATTTATTTCCGCGGGCAGCGAGCCGGATCGATTTGGCTCTGTGCAGTACGCGGCTGTAACCGCCTGATTATAAACGGGTTATCATCCTGTTATTCACACATTTGAATCGTAACCGAATAAAAAAGCCTATCATTCCTGACATCATCGCGTACCTCCTAATCGTGATATTGGTAATTTCAGGTACAAAAAAAGAGATTGTATCCATGCCGGATCGGCAGACTAAGACACAAAAAAACTGTTCCGGTTATAAACATATATAAATAAACCATGCAAAACAAGCGTACCTGCGAATGGATACGGTACCGTGCCGTCATGGAATTTATACATGATCTCTTATAACGAACAGTCTTTACTATCTTAATCTAATAAACAATCTCTCAGACCTCTGATTTCTATAATTTTCTTTCTGTTGTTCCTGAAATTACCTAGCTTGATCATAATGGCTTCGCATCATTCTGTCAAGTGTTTTTTATCATATACAGGGAAAATGTGGTCTTCCTGATTTTTCTGTCTCCATCAAAGCCTGGGAAAAGGTAAAGGGACGCATTCTCAATGGGAGTGAAGATAATATTCCCTTCTACGTAGATGGGGTGATACAGTGTGTTGAAAAAGGAAAAATGCAGAAGGGATATGCAGCTACGGTTGTATAAGTATCAGGCCACAGGTGGATATTCCACTGCGGCCTGATTATTACTGTAATTCCAATCGATTCTTTTAAATGAAGGACATCTCAGTCCTCACGAAGCCGTACTTTATTCCGTGCACTGCGCCGGCGTTCATCTTCAAGAGCCGCGTAATGCTTCTTCGTCGTATTAACGTCGGCGTGTCCCAGCACATCTGCGACCAGATAGATGTCATTTGTCTCTTTATACAGATTGGTTCCATAGGTGCTGCGCAGCTTATGCGGCGTAATTTTCTTTAAAGGGGTCACGATCCGCGCGTATTTTTTTACCAGATTTTCCACACTGCGCACGGCGAGTCTCTTTCTCTGAAGAGAGAGGAACAGGGCCGATTCGTGGCCTTCCTCGGCAATGATCATTTTCCGTTCTTCCAGATAATCGTTAAGGGCGTCTTCAACCTCAGAGCCGAAATAAACGGTTACTTCCTTTCCGCCTTTTCTGTGAATGCGGATTCCGCCATTTTTAAAGTCTATATCATCAATATCCAGGCCAACGCACTCCGACACACGAATACCAGTCCCCAGCATCAGCGTCAGCAGAGCCAGGTCGCGCAGCTTCGTCTTATCGTGATAGCTTTTCTGTTTCTCTGTAAGCGCATCTCCCTTTTCTACCTCGTCCAGCAGAAGAGCTACTTCGTCCACGTCGAGACGAATAATCTCTTTTTCGTGAAGCTTGGGAAGCTGTACCAGCGCCGCCGGATTGTTTACAAGGCGTTCATTCCGGTAATAATAATTATAGAAGCTCTTCAGCGAAGAAATTTTTCGCATGATTCCGCGTTCTTTATTGGTGACTTCCTGATTTTTATCGTTAAAGCGGTATTTCAAATACTCCATATATTCTTCCATGTCCACAAGCTTTAAATTGTCGAGATGGTCCAGACTGATGTCTTTCATATCCATTTTCGCAATCACAGGGTTTTCCTTTAAAAGGAAATCGAAGAATACTTTTAAATCATACGCATAGGCAATTCTGGTCCTGGAGGAGGTGCGCGGCTCGATTCCACGAAAGAAATCGGCGCAGAAGGGCGGAAGTTCCCGGATCAGTTCCCTTAAATGTTTTACATTCTCGATATCTCTCTGCTGATGGTAGGAGAGTGTACTCATGATTGATGCCTCCTGATTCGTTCATGATTCCTTCATAATTTTTTATTCATGATTCTTTTATAACTTCCGTTGTGGATTTGCTGAGAATTTCCGGCCAGCCTTCAATATTTCCATCGACAATCGCATGGAAAAGACGATCTTTTACACCCGGATTTTCCCGTTCCAGTGTTTTCGTTATTTTTTTAACATATTCCCGTTTTGTATGGCCGTCCACTGGACACGGATTTTTACATACCGGTAAATTGTATTTGTTCTTAAAGCCAATTACATCGGCTTCCTTAACGTAAATCATTGGGCGAATCACAGTCAATCCGGTACGGTCCAAATACGTACTGGGAGAAAATGCGTAAAACCGGCCTTCATAAATTAATGACAATAACATGGTTTCGATCAGATCCTCACGATGATGCGCATAAGCAATTTTATTGCAGCCCAGCTTTATGGCCGCTTCATTTAAAGCGCCTTTACGTAGCTTTGCACAGAGCGCGCACGGATTGGATTCCTCGCGTGTGTCGAACAATATTTTTCCGATTTCCGTAGAAACTATCGTATAAGGAACTGAAAATCGCTCACAGAGTTCTTTAACAGGAGATAAGTCAAAATCTCCAAAGCCCAAATCTACTGTAATAGCGGATAATTCAAATTGCTTCGGATAAAATTGTTTTAATCCCTGTAAGGCATATAATAAAGTGAGGCTGTCTTTACCGCCGGATATACCGACAGCGATATGGTCGCCGTCCTCAATCAGATGGTAGTAGTCGATAGCCTGGCGGGTGAGACTGTATAGCCGTTGAAGTTTCATGTAAAATGGCTCCTTTATGTAATTGATGTAAAATGGCGCTTTTTAGCACTAACTATTCGTTAAAGAAGTGTTTCGCGCATAGTTGGAAATCGCTCTCTTTATCGTACCATGGTTTGGATTGGTTTTCAACTATACGTGGAAATAATTTTTTCACTATCTATAACTCTTTTTAATCACTATCGCCATCACCACTTCTGCTGGCTATTACTAAATACACCCAAGGATCCCGGTATGTTAATCAGAAAAAATATTCTATGGGTATAATGAATATTAGGGAAATTATGATAAAAGCGGTTAATGCAAAATCAGAGGGGCAACAAGTTCATCAAACACTCTAAACCTCTTGCCCCCCACTCAGCTATACTGTCTGGACACTCCCATTTTCATTCCACCCATCTATAACTCCGGAGTTTCTGATCTCCCCTTTGTTGCAGATACATGATTTCGATGGAATCCCAGGATTATCCCACACTGTAATTCTCCCATAGTTTACAAGAGTCCCATAATTTACCAGGATCATCCCGCCCGGAATAAGCAGCTTGGCATCTTTAGCAACAGTCAGTCTGTCGATGTATGTATCCTCGCCCAGGATGACTCTTCCCATCACCTCGTCATTGATGATGCCGTTCCAGTTTTCCTTGTCGAGCGTGTCTTCGATACTGCCCGTCACTCTTGCATTTCCATCTGGCGCGGTTCTGAATATGCCGCCAAAATCGCTTCCGCCGTTATTTCCATACCCCTCAACGACGCCTCCGTTAACCAGAATATGGACATTGTCACCGCCGATTCCGCATACTTTCGGCAGGGGTGGATTCGATCCGCCGGTGCTGCCGCCGAATGCCCTGACATGGCCGCCATTTATTGTAATCGTACCGCCGCTCCCCCACTGGCCGCAGCCGATGCCGTTGGAATTGCCCCAGCCTGTGCCGATGGCTTCCAGTGTTCCTCCATTGATCGTAATATTTCCCGCACCCTCGCGGAGTCCTCCACCGATCCCGGCAGCGTATGCACCGCCAACCGCTTTGATATTGCCCCCGTTGATCAGAATTTCCTTATAAGTACCACCAATTCCACATACGTGCGTAAAGCCTCCGCTTTCCTTCGTAATTTCCAGCTGTGCCGACTCTGCATTTGTAAGATTAATGCCACCACGAATAAAATTGATGCCGCGTAAGGTAATGACTGCTTTTCCATTCCTTATTCTCACACCGCCTCTATGTGTCTCGTCTGTCAGATTAACGTTCTCAAGGGTAATATGATACTCCTGATTCCGATTCATAATGATATCAGTTCCAGTTTCCTTCTCCGGTTTTTTATTTGATATAATTAACGGAATCTCCGTCAATATCTCAAGCTCTTTCTTTTCATCGTCGTAACAGTAATCTACATCTAACGCACCTCCCCGGACAATAAAAGCGCCCACCTGAGTCTCTTTGCCAACATTAGCCGTATTAATTTCGCTCATAATATACCTCCTGATTTCAGTTATATAGTTCCTCTCGTTTTGGGTCAAAAAAGCTGTAATCCATTAGATTTATTCTATTATACAGCAGCCTATCCCTGTTTTCAATATTTTGTTGTATTCGGGTATTATATGTTGCAAACAGGAATTATTGGGTTGCGGTGCCATCGAATCTGAATTATAATAGAAATGCAGACACCCATACTTCAGGAGGAAAAAGAATGAAATACCGCCGCTATACAGCACCGGAGGTTGTTGAACAAACACGGGAAGCCATTCATCTTTTTATCAGAAAACAGATTGATCCTTTCGTTGCGCTATTGGATGAAAATTTTGTATGGATTGGGGATTATGAGCCGCTTTATATGTGTGGAATTCCGGCCTTTCTGGAAAGTGTAAAAACAGAGATGCAGGAGCTTCCCGTTAATATCACAGAAGAAGAATATACGCTGCTGTCCCATGAACAGCACCTGTGGATCACGTATGGGCGGTTCACGGCGAACACAGGCGGGCTTGCGGCAAAGGTTCATTTTACCTTTGTCTGGAAACAAACAGGGAACGATCTTCTCCTGCTCCATGCCAACGCCAACCACGCCAAACCAATGCCGCAGGTTACCGCGCAGTCGAAAATCTTCGAGCTGCCGCCAGAGGAAAAAAATATCTCGAAAAAACAGGAAGCGAAACGGTTGATCCTTCGAAGCTTAAACGGAAGTATCCACTATCTGCAGCCAAAAGAAATACAATACATAAAAGTGGATAATAACATATGCGAAATAGTCACCCGGACCGGTTCCATCTCCTGCCGCATCGCTTTAAAAGAACTGGCAGCCCCTCCGTTTATACAGTTACACAAAAGTTATCTTGTAAATACCGCTTACCTTCAGGATATCTCCCGCTATCAGGCAACGCTCTCAAACGGGACGGTGCTGCCGATCGGAAAAGAGCGTTACATGGGTATAAAGCATTTTTTACAGGAATCGGTCCAGGATCTGATATAACTGCGGGATATCAATCGGTTTCGCCAAATGTTCATTCATTCCGGATTCCGTGGTCTTCTGCCTGTCATCTGCAAACGCATTGGCAGTCATCGCGATGATCGGTATCGTCCTGACATCCTGCCGGTCCAGCTCTCTTATTTTAACCGATGCAGTCCAGCCGTCCATCACCGGCATCTGGATATCCATGAAGATGATGTCATAATACCCCTCCGCGGATTGGCTGACACACTCCAGAGCCTCTTTCCCATTTGACGCCGTCTCCAGCTCGACCCCGGTGCGCCCCAGGATCTCTTCCGCGATCTCCAGGTTTATCGCGTTATCCTCTACCAGAAGAACGCGTTTTCCCACATGAGTCTTTATCTGTGTGCTAACTGGAACGGCCGCCTGCGGGTCGTGGTCCAGAAACCGCTTAAGCTTGTAGATCAGGCTGGTTCGGAATACGGGTTTGATGATAAAATCATTTACTCCGGCCTGTATGGCATCATCCATGCAGCCCGATATGTCGTAAGCGGTTGTTAGTATTAATGGAATCCGGGTCATCCTTGTAATATTCATCCACATGGTTATGATACAGAGCTTCATACTCGCTCTTTTCATAACCGATCAGACTGTAAAAGTAATCGTTTGCCCACAGTACAGTAAAATGTTTATCCAACAGATGCTTGCTGACACTGACATTCATACTGGTCATAAACGCATTATATTCGTAATCCATAACCTTATTTGCATAGTTTTTTATCACGATAAATCCTCCTCTTACCCAGTCGAACATCTCTTCTGTAAATACAGTGTCCATATGTATATCAACTATTATATTTCAGTTTAACACTATGACCATGAAAATGCAATCTGTTTGATATCACTTCATTTCCAGCCCTCAACCTTTTCAAAAAACAGATTTCATTTTTCAGAATTGCTTTGTCCGGTAATTTTTGACAAAAAGACACTTTTCCATTTTCTCATTCCATTCCATATTTTAAGCTCCCGGCCTTTCTCTAAGGCTGCTTTTACAGTCATAAAAAGCAGGCACTTATCATACCTGCTTCCATTTTCATAAAAAGGCAGTTCCAGCCTTCAGCCCAACCCCAATATCTCCAACAGCTCCCTGTGAGGCCGGTCAGCCTCCGCCTGGTAGATATTAATATGGTTCTGATCTCCGCTCCTGTCTGTAAACGCGGGGAAAAGGAAACCGCATTCCGGTTTTCCCGGCTCATATTCCCCGGTCATCGGGCAGATGGCGCAGATCATATATTCAAACACTTCCTCCGACTCCCACTGCCGTTCCCCGTCAGATCCCTTTGCCGGGATATCGTACCGGTCATGAAAGACCAAAATCGCGTATGCCGCATTTTTATGGTATTTTTCCATGACCAGGTCGTAAAATGTGTCCATCAGGGCATCGTTCTTTAAGCCGCACTCATTCATGGCCATAAGCAGCTGCCACATACTTCCCGGCTTTCGCATGCTCTGGGGAAACTCGTACTTCTTCAGATTAACATTTGTCGCAGAAAAAGGGATTTCCTTTGCCAGCTTCAGTTTTTTCGTTCTCTCCGGCGCGGATATTTTCAGGAAATTCGTATTGAAACTCCCCTCAAAGTCTCCGTCCCTGTCCACATAACAGCCCGCGATCCTCGTGAAGGATGTTCTTGCAAGGGTCATACGCCTTGTCAGTTCCAGCATATCTTCTCTGTTTATCATAATCTGTCTATTACCTTTCCAATGTCTTTCTGCCGTCTTTCTTCATCTGCATATATGCATCCACGAACCTGTCCCCGCCGCAGTCATCTGCCTTATGCCTTTACCGTAAACAACGGCTCCACTCTTGCCACCAGGCCGGCCATACCGTGGTCCTCATGGACCTTTACCACCTGGTCGATATCCTTATAAGCGTAGGGAGCCTCAGAACGTATGGATTCCTCCCATTTCTTCAGGATATCGCTCCGCCCTTTCAAATCGCTCCTGTTTGGATCGATGGGCGTTACAATGTGAAATTTCTTCATAAACTGCTGGAATTCCTCATCGCTGCCATGGATCGCTTCCCCTCTGGACAGCCTTCGGCCCGCCCCATGGCTTGCACTCCACAGCGCATCCGGATTCCCCATACCTCTGAGGAGATAGCTGGAGCTTCCCATGGAACCCGGAATCATCACCGGTTCCCCGTAATAGGCGAAGGGGGTTCCCTCCATCTCTTCCATGTCTCTGGCCGAACAGGCGCCCTTTCTGTGAATGTAATACTTCCGGCCTTCCGCCTCTCTCTCCCAGATAAAATTATGAGGCGAGTCGTACAGAAGCTTCATCCCAAAGGCGCGCACCGTATTTTCAACGGCATTCTGAAGCATCAGCCCCAGAAACAGCCGGTTGGCAAATCCAAAATTGGCGGCATTGCGGGTCGTATTGCGGAAACGGCGCCATTCCCTGTCCATTCCGCCTCTTTCCGGCAGAAGGTAAATCCCATTGTCCGGATGGGGAATGCCTTTCGGGTACAGTCCCTTCGTTATCATCTGGTTGATCCTGCCGCTCTGATGGCCGATCGTCAGAGAACCGGTATGTATCATAATAAGGACCGCGCCCTTCTTAATTCCCCAGGCGTTGGCGGTCTGCCCGTCATAGATCTCTGCCACGCGCTGCATTTCCACGAAATGATTACCGCCTCCTATAGAGCCGATCTGATCGTCGTAGGACAGGGAATGGGGATCCCCGGTAAAATCTCCCAGTCCTTCCGTGTCGCCGGCCTTCAGGCTTCCGCGAAATGCGGTGTACTCCAGCTCCTTTTCCTGTTCTTCCCGGCTGTAAAGCCTCCATATTCCTTTTCCCGCCGCCTCTCCTGAGGTCTCAAGCAGGCCAGTGAGGCCATTTTTCAGCATGGCTTCCCTCTGAATTCCATTCATGGCAATACCGCGGCCGCCTTCAAAGAAGATACGGCGGACCTCCGGCAGCAGGGAGGACAGCCTGCGCTCCAGTTCTTCCACCTTCAAATCCGTGGTATACAGCCGCATCCCGCAGTTAATATCATTGCCCATGGCCTGGGGAATCACGAATCCCTCCGTCATCAGCACCGTGCCGATGGGAATGCCTGCGCCCTTGTGAAAATCCGGCGTCACAGCGGCCCTTCTCACCGAGCTGTCCGGATTCTCAAAAAAGCCTCCCTCCGCCTTCATGCGCTCCACGGTACGTTCCATCTGCATCATACTTCTCAGCTCATCCACGGCTTTTTTATCCGGTTTCGTTCCCTCCGGAAGGAAGAGAGACACGCCGCGGGACTGGCTGTCTAATTCTAATTTAAGCTCCATACAATTCGCTTTCTAAACCTGTATTGTTCATGTGGTAAAAGGCACCGGCCATTACTGACCGATGCCCTGTTAAGTATTCCGTTTCTTCGTTTCTCCTAGCCCAGAAGTGTTTCCTTCTTATCCAGAATTGCCTCCGCGGCCGCACAGGCCGGACAATCACAGTACTTTGCTCCGGCTGCTTTGATCTCTCTTGCATGAGCCGCAACCGCCTTCGCCTTATCCGCACCGAAGACCTGAGCACCGTGCTCGGATTCTGCAAAACCGATCAGGCCGTCAATCGGCATAATATCCGCTTCCAGTTCCTCCACATACTTCCTGGTCTCTTCCGCTTCCCGGTCAGTTCCAACCGCATCAAGCCAGGCCTGGGCCGCTGCCTTTGCCTCGCCGCTGCATGACGGTGCACCCATTAAATCGTTCGTCTTCTCAACAACATAATCCAATACGTTTTTATCCATCATTGACGCCTCTCTTTCTTACAGAATTTTTCTATATTTTACCATAGTCATGCCATCTTTGCAATGTCACTGCTGCATTTCACTGATTTTCTGAATAGCCTGCTCCCTGGAAAGATACTGCTCCCACGCATACCCGTCCCTGGCCTTCGAGGTATCATAGACTGCATTTAGGGCCTGGCTGTATTCTTCACGGGACATCAGCGTGCCGTTCCATTCATACTGGTAGACCACATCCCCGTTTTCGTCGAATTCAAGCTTTGAATTGTCCTTTGCCCCATAGTAACCGCTGGCAACCGGCGATAACTGACCGTCTGTCATGGTGTATACCAGGTCATAGTAGCTGTCCATATTTCCCTCAGAATTGCAGAGAAGATTTCCCTTCTCAATATAGCTGAAATACAGCCGGTTCAGCTGGTTATCAACGACAGAGCCGCCGGCGTAAGCGGCAATCATACAGCCCACAGCCTCACTGTTTCCGATCTTTACAAGCTCTGGTATGTCGTCATCATTGAGATAGATCAGCTGATATCCAACCCACTCTTCTCCGTCCTGGGCCTGAAGATAATCGATGTACGCCTGCTTCCAACCGGCTGGCGCTTCATTCTTCTTTCCCGCTCCCAGAAATCCCAGTACGGATTGAACCGTCTTCTCTGCAAGTGCAGAATCGGCTGCCTCCGACAGCCCCTTTTCCAGGGTAAATGCGCCGCTTTCACTTCCGCTGTAGATTCTCACCTCGGAACGGCCGGCCTCTGTCCCGGACATCGGTAAATAGCTGCATATGATTATAATATCGTTGAAACCGTCGCTGTTATAGTCGGGGAAGGACACCGCCTCCACCTTTTGAAACCGTTCCTTTTCACGGTTATTATCCTTATATATGCCGTCCAGAACCGCGACAGTCCGATCGCCGTCCTTCAGCTCGAACCGTGCATCTGCGGTGGAATTCTCCCCTGCCTCCGGTTCATAGGAGACAAATGTCACCTTTCCCAAAGGATTTAAGTGCGCCTCAAACGTCTGTTCCCTGATGATCCTGTCTCC
>NZ_JBKVCZ010000168.1:0-13129 GCF_046966825.1 Hungatella sp.
CTGTATCGAAGTTATCTGCTGACAAACCAGAAACAGAGGATTCCTGCGTTCCTCCATAAGAAGACGTCCCGGATCCAACTGCCCCGTCTCCCATAGAAGCCGCACCTTCTGTCTCACTCCCAATTCTGCTATCCATATTATCCTGCAAGTCCCCAATTCCAGCACTCTCTCCAGACAGTTCCAGACCCGTGGCTTCCGAAGCATTTTCTTGACCGAAAGCATTGCCACTCTCTCCAATTTCCATCCCTCCGGTCATATCTTCCACATTTCCAAACGGCAGAACCTGGTTTCCGTTCTCCATATCTTCCATAGGAGGAAGTTCTCCTCCCTCTGCCATATCTCCTGCGGATAAAGGTTCTTCCTCAAACGGATCCATACCTGTATCTCCAATGGGAATTCCACTTTCCGATTCCATAGGGGCCAGCGTCCCCTCTTCCTCCGTAGCCGGTGGAACCTCTTGCATGCCGTCACCTGCTCCTTGTGCAAATCCGTTCTCATCATCCGGCGTACCAAAAGGAAGATTCTGACCTGTCAAAGCGGAGTCATCCATCTGGAATACACCGAATCCATCTCCCATATCCAGATTTTGATTCTCCATGCCCTGAAAATCATCTGCCATATTCCCGGCATCCATTCCGCCAATCCCAGAGCCAGCTCCATCTTTCATGTTTCCGTCCATATCGGACATAACGCCTGCCGATGCAGACGCTCCTGTGCCTCCCATGGGAATCGGCCTTCCATTTCCAAAATTCATATGGCCGGAACCAGACGCCGCCGAACTGGCATTTCTTCCGCGTCCACCGCCCGACAACAGGCGCCCTGCCATCATAAGAGCACCCAGACCACTTAAACCTCCCATTGTCCTGCCCATGCTTACGCCCAGGGAAGCCATATAGGAATCCAGCTTTCCCGCAATCTTGCAGAAGCCAATCAGACACATAGTAGCGGCAAAAAAACGAGTAAATCCATATCCGCTTGCCATCAGGTTTCCATAGCCTGCCAGAAACATTTTCAGGCACCAGGCATCCAAAATCACAATCATAACCTGTCCACCGAACATTTTTGACCAAGATGCAAGAATATTGTTAGTTGCCTTAGACCCTCCGGTAGCAAAAGCCAACGGTGCTGTATAGGAAAGCACTCCCAGAAGTACATACCTTTCTGCCAAAATAAACAACAGCTTAAAATAGTTCCACGCTACCACAAAGTGCATGATTAAAAGGAGCAGAGATATACTTAACGCATCTGTCCCCAACACTGATACCGCTGCCTCTGCGGCGGAAACATATCCACTGAAAGAATCCACTGTGATTCCTGTCCCCACGACCCATTGGTAAGGCGTTCCCGCCACCTCCAGAACATAATTCACGATATCTCTTGCATAGACCAGCATAAACAGACAAAATCCTGACCGGAATACAAGTTCCAGCGGATCTTCAGAGTTTACCCCCAACTTCCCGAACATGGATTTAAACACCTGCCAGGTTAATATCATGAGAAGCAGTGCAACTGCAATTGGCAGCACTGCATTTTGGTACAAACTTCCCACAACCCCAAATAATTCTTCAAACAAGTCCAAATCGCAGGATAAAATCTCGGTAAACATTCCGCTCGCTATATCCATCATGTCTATAATAAACTGGGAACACAATTCCCGGATCGCCTCAAATAAAAGTTCTAATAACCATCCCATCTGTCATTCCCCATTTTCAGGGTATCCTTCACCTCCTTTGCCGGGGGAGCTCCGGCATTTTTACTGCTGTTATGTTACGGTTTCATTATTTTCTACGGTGTAAATGATTGCTGCGGAATAATCGCCTCCATGTAAGTTACAATAGCTCCCAGTGTCATCAGAACGGCCCAACACACCACAATCCGCTTTAACCACGCTCTTGATTCATCAACGGTCTTTCCTGATTTAGAAAAATTCATCAAGAAAAGACAGATGGACGCGCATACGACTGCGCCCACTGTTGCAAGCCCTGCCACATCGGAATAGACTTTCTGCATGGCGCTCTTAGCAATATCAAAAATATCTGCCGCATAAGTGGTTTGGCACATTAAAATGTTTATACCCCAGAGCAGGTATCCCTGTACAGCCAGACATGACAGCCGCCTTGTCCATCCCGGTTCCTGTTTCCTGCTTTCTGCAGATTCATCTGCTTTTCTAAAATGCAGCTCCCTCACCTTCTTTCAGGCACAAAAAAAGCAACCACCATGGATGTGATTGCTTTTCTGTGCGTTATTTTGTTTCAGATTTTCATGGCTCCCCACAAGTTTTCCTGTGCATAAAAACCGATGATATCATTATAAATTCTGCAAAATCTCATGTCAATGCACGCCTCGTCCCAATATAGTCTCATTATTGGCCCACTCCTGTTTCCCCATAAATCTCTGAGGCGTTCACGTAATTTGCATTCTGTTAGGCAGCCAGACTTAACGCTGATGCCTCGGTTCTTTCTTTTTCGATGATGTAATAATAAGCCGTAGTTTCTAACCTCACATAATCAGCGGCAATTTCAAGGATTCTTTTCACCTTATCCGTCCAAATCAAACGGTCGCCCTGACGGTAATACGCTTCCTCACCCACTTTGATTGGAAACTGCACTTCTCCTCGCGCCCGTACCAGATGTTTTGATTGTATCTCCCTATTCCTCATAATTGCACCATCCTTTCCTCAACTTTCAAGCGGCTAACTGATCCAGCGACAATACGCTGACCCGGTCTGTCAAATCCACCTTTTTTCCATTTGCAAAATTGAACTCCAGCTTTTTTACCGTAAATGGAATCTTCTGCCTTCTGGAGAAATCAAAGACTTCTGCTTTCACATCCGTCACAATCGTCCCCACCAGCCTGGATTTAAAATAGTGGTAATCTAGAATCTCCGCCTGTTTTCCTGTCCTTAAATGCTTCATTTCCCCATCATCTGATTGAATTCCTCTGGCATCCAATTCCACAACCAAAGTGCCATCCCCCTGCCGGGTTTTACTTTGCTGCGTGGATTCCATAGAAATATTCACTGCTTCTGGCCATTCCAGCTTAACACATTCAAGAAGCAGCACACAATTTTCTATTCCGTCTACGGTATCCAATGTCTGAATCTGGAGCTTCATTTTCTTAAACTTATCTTTCTTCATTCCTGCCTCCCATTAAAAATCATTTTTAGGTTTCTTCTGCCCTCCTTCCGTATCACTGCTCCCGTTTTGCCCAACAAAAAAGACGCCGCATTTATAAAAAAATGAGCGTCATTCCAAGTATATAGACAAATAGAAACATTCAGGCGGTTCTTTTTTGCCTGACCGCTTCCCTCCCACGTAGACGGGAACAAAATTTTTTATATCTCCTGCAAGCTGCCGAAGCTATATAAATCAATACAAGATTATATTAACACTATATATAGATATTGTCAATGTGTTAAATCAATATATTGTACTTGACTTTTTTCAGCATATCCTATATGATTAAAGAAAGAGATGGGTTTGTAACCGTACAGCTATTGCTCAAGCGGGGTGCCTGTTTCTTTTTTTATATTCACCACATCATACAGATACCTCTTTCCATCCGCGTCATGGCGTATCAGCATTTCCACATGGAATATGTTATAGCGTTCCAATTCCCCATCTTCCCCATAAACCGGAAGCCCGAATCTGGAATCATAACGGTACCAGCCAAATTTTGCGTCCCGCTGATGTTTTGGATTCAAATTACCTTTATGCCTCCGGTTTTCCGCCGTTTCAATCAGTTCGGGAATCCCCTGGGATGCATTCGCCTTTGCTTTAGCCAGTGCGCCTTTCAAACGAGCCGTGTCCTGGGAGCCGCTGTATTCGTCTGCAAAATCTTTCCCCACATAGACAATGTCTGCTGAATCCATAATCTCATAAACCTCTCCGATATAGCGCTTCAAGTACTGTTCAACCTCTTTCCAGTTAATTTTGCGTTTTCCCCGGAATCGGATATCATGGATTATCACAATCTTTTTTCCCTCTAAATCATGTATGACGCTCACATTTCTACTATCGTTCATCTCCATGCTCCTTATGTATTTTTAAATATCGTTCCGACTGCAAAGCTGGTTTCCAGCTCTTCTGCAACCTGTTCAAATGATATCCGACTCCCCTGGCGCTTTTGGGAACCACAGAAACAGGACTCGCTTTCCTCCGCTAACAATTCCGCCTTTCCCATCCCCTTCAAGCTCCTAACCAGCGACCGTCCGCAGGATGGACAGATAATTTCCTCCTGTTTCACTTTCCTGTCACAATAGTGGCAGAACTTATAATCTGGTCTTCTCATTTCTACAGATTTTCTCTTTATTTTCTTCATAAACGCCCTTCTTTCCACAAAATCACTTCTCGATTACCCAGGTATCCCTGAAGTGCTCTAACAGGTTCCGGCTCTCCTCCTCATACCCCCACAGTATACCCTCTACGGCCTTCAGGGCGCTTTCCCGCCACCTGAAATAGGTACTGCGGTTAATCCTTATAGTCTGGGGCAAATGAGGCTCCAGCTTGCTTATAACCTCCGTAATGTTCATGGGCTTGTAAGCCGACATATAGGTATAGTATAAAACCCAATAATACTTTTCCCCTTGGGGATGGTATTGCCGCATCAAATCCACAGATTCGTCAATCAGCTTCAAAAACTTATTTGAACTGCCAATGGCTTCCACACGGGAACGGATATTTGCTTCGTCATTATTAATATCCATCCCCGCATGATAGATAGATTCCAGAAATTCGTCCACGTCCGTTCCGTATTCCTTCTGGAACCTGTGCTTCACCTGTCCAATCTGGACCTGCATACGCCAGGATACCGAACGGTAGATTTTAAAAAGTGTAATCACATCATGGTAAACCTCATTGTTTTTATTCTCTGTTGTAATGATTCCAGTCTTTCCCATTATCATTATCCTCCATTACTCATTTGATTGTTCTTAATTCAATTTGCTTTGGAGAATAATAAATAAATTTGGTTCAAACTTTGCGACACATTGTCGTAAAGCCAGCTCATAAACACCTACTACTATGGATACATCTCTATTTCAATGAGCTTTACGACACAATGTCGCAAGGTCAGCCCTAAAAGCTCTGTCAATGGATAATCTTTATCTCAATGGACTTTGCGACATTGTGTCATAAGGTCAGGCATCCTGGTACATTTCTTCCCTCCAGGAATCAAGCAGTTTAAAAATCACCTCTTCCATCTGGTCTTTCGTGTAATCCTGCGGAAAATAGTCCTTTATCTTTTTCGCAGATATGGTGATACTAATCCGCTTTACATCCTGGTTTAGAATATCCCTTACACGCTCTTCTGTCAGAATCCCTCTCTCACTTTCCTCCTTCAGCGTCTCGGCCCGGCTTTTGGATAAAACCACAGTATTTCCGTTAAGATTCTGCAGTACCCAGCCCTGCGCTTCCTCACTTAGGAATGATAGTCTTTCCGCCACCGAAAGGCTTACCTTCCCCTGGTCCGCATAGTCCAACAGCTCCGGATTCAGATACGTCAAACGTATATAACGCTGAACCGTTCTTGCACAGTCACCAGCCGTTTCCCCCACAAGCTCCGCCGTATATGCCTCCCCCTTGACCCCTTGGTGGCTCAGCGCTTCCATCTTCATGCGATACGCCCAGGCTTTTTCAGACGGACGGATATCTTCCCTCTGGATATTGTAGGCTAAGACCACAGCGCCTTGCCTTATTACCAAGGTAGGTTTCCATAGCCTCGCCCCGAAACCGTACGTACACCTCTCGATGTATACGGCTTCCCATTTATCATAGTCTTTCAGTTATTTCGTAATCATGGCATAACAGTTTGGACAAACTGCAAGTGTCTTGCGACGCTTAGCCAACATAATAGTGTTCCATTCATTGTCCGCTTTGATTGATTTCAAAGACTTCACATGATGCATGCATATATCTCCTGGATTTTCTCCACATAGTTCACATACACCCAGCTTAATCCTTGTCCTCAAATAATTTGGATTATCATACTTGACGTATTGTGGTAAGAGGTCGGGTTCGAAGCTACAGGCGTAGCGTTTCTTCTTGAATCCATCATGATAGAACTCACAGTATTTTAACCCTTTCTTTGTATTATAAGGAACCATAAAAATTCCATTCCTACGGTATTTTCTCTGTATCTTGTAAACGCTCTTTTGATATTTAAGTCCAAAGGTCTTATACATGCTATATTCCAAGATGAATGCAAAGTTTTTGATGACTGTTGCATTTTCCGCTATCGAATAGTAATTATACATACCTCTAATCTCGGCATTCACCTGTGATACTATTTCCACATCGGTCATGTGAACCATATTGCCTCTGTGGTGAGAATCCCATATTTCTTTGCCATTTTTATCATATCTAATCCTAAGTGCACCATACTCTATTAGCTTAGCTTGCCACTTATCCCTTGGAGCGTATAATTTGATTCTGCCCGTATGAGTTTTCCTTAGCTGATGCTTTGAATCATACATTAGTGCTGAATTCTTGGCTGTAGTAATGTCGTAGCCTAGGAATCTGGCTTTATCTTGACTATGCGTGATTTTGGTCTTTTCTTCGGACATCTCAAGATGCAGAGTATCCTCGAGAAATACTCTGAATTTATCTTTTATTTCAGAGGCATCCTCGAATGAACCAATGACTCCTATTAAGAAATCATCCGCATATCTACAGTAGACCAGACTTTTGTAGTCTTCATTATTTGCTCGCTTACTTGGTAAGCTGTGCTTATAGCTAATGGCATCTTTTTGCAGACGCAGAGCTTCTTTTCTTTGTTGCTCATTCCAACTGTCCCAGTTTGCTCGGTTTCTTCTTCTGATGTAGTACAGCTTGCTTGCGGCTCGTGAGTATTCAAGGTTATCCTTTGATTTGCCCTTGCTAAATTCTTTCTTTAGACGTTCTGCAAACTCATCCAATTTTGACAGATAGATATTTGCTAACATAGGGCTCACGCCTGAACCTTGGGGTGTTCCTGAAAATGTACAATTGTACACCCATTGCTCCATATATCCAGCTTTCAGCATTTTCCATATGAGAGCCAAGAAGTTTTCATCCTCTATTCTCTCCCTCAGAATGTTTACTAGCACATGATGGTCGAAGCTGTCGAAGCATGCATGTATATCACCTTCTACGAACCAAGTGATTCCGGTGAACTGATTTTGTATCTGCTGTAAAGCAGAGTGACAGCTTCTGTTAGGTCTGAATCCATGGGAATAATCTGAAAAGTTAGGCTCATATATGCTCTCAAGAATCATTTTGACCACTTCTTGTACCAATTTGTCTTCTGTTGATGGTATTCCTAGCGGGCGTTTCTTTGTGCTATTTTTCTTTTCAATGTACACACGCCTTGCAGGGTTTGGCTGATAGCTGAAGTCTTTGAGACTTTCTATAAGCGCATTGATACGTTTTTCACTCATTCCGTCTAAGCTTTTTCCATCTACACCAGGTGTCATACTTCCTTGCGATTGGCTTATGTTTTTATAGGCTAAGAAGTAAAACTCTGGGTTGTATAAATTCCGATATAATCTCTTGAATTTATACTCTTTGTTTGTTGTTTTTTCTGAAAGACTTTTCAATACCTTTACTGGTTCTCTCAATGTCTCACACATCCTTCCTCGTTTTAGTATTGAACGATAAATTGCCGTCCTTCGCCATGTGGGCGTTATTATTCGCTTCCGTTTTTACGGCTATCCTTGTCAATCCAAGGTCCACGGACTACTACGACGGCTCCGTTACCATGCTGAATATTCAGAGTCATCTCTCTTGTTTTTTACACTTGAGATTTATCACCTTTCGGCATTACTCATAGCCCATGGGCATTTCAGTTTAGGTAATCCCCGTTTAGCATCATTATGATAAGTTGTACTATTGTCGGTATGGGAGTTTTCGTCATTTTCCATTACTTATGGCTAGCTTGCACCGATTATCCCACGGATTGCAGACAGCAAAATACTAATCCGCCAATGCACCACCGTAACATCTTCCCTTCGGTGTGGAGATGGTTAGCTCCAGCCTCTGACTTTCCTTCAAGCAGTGTAGCCTTCATCCTCATATAGTACCTTTCGCCTCGACACTCAGTCGCAGCTTGGAAGCTTCGCTGACTTGTGCCTTTACAAACGTGCTGTTGTCCCCTTTATGTTTCCACTCGAGGTTAGTTGTTGGCGATAAGATTGTGTTTTTCACACTTGATAATTTTTCTTATTGCTTTCTCAGAGCAAAATCATAATGACCCACGCCGCTTGGGTGTCCACCCCAAGCGCCTTACGGGCGCACGGAATCTACCATAATGATAACCGCCTCATCATCTGTCAGGTCCCGGACAATCGCCGGCATTTCTGGAAGACCGACTAATTCACAGGCCCGTTTTCTTCTGTGTCCTGCAATGATCTCATAATTCCCCTGCACCTTATCTTCCCGCACGATTGCCGGAACAAGGACGCCATACTGCCGGATACTCTTAACCGTTTCCTGCATCTTTTCATCGTCCGGCACACGGAATGGGTGGCTTTTAAAGGAATGGAGACTGGATAACGGCAGGTTCAGTACGCTCTCCCCTGCTTTTTCCGCCTGTTTCTCCCCAAACAGGTCATCATAAGATGTGAATACAATTTTATCCGCACTTCGGCTGCTCATAAGAAAGTACCTCCCTGGTCAACGCCTTGTACCCTTCCGCAACGATTCCTCTGGGTGCATGAAGGAAAATGCTCTTTCCCTCCGCACTGGTTTCAGCGGCTTTAATGGAAAGGGGAATGCAGTTCTCAAAAATATGGATTTTCTCCCCGTAGGCGCCACGGAGCTTTTCAGAAATATCCTTTGCAAAATTAGTCCTTCGGTCTACTTTCGTCAGCAGAATCCCCTCTATCTGAAGTCCCTGATTTAACTGCCGACGGACCCGGCCAATGGTTTTGATTAGCTGCTGAAGCCCTTTCACAGACAGATACGCCGCCTCCACAGGAATCAGAACGCTGTCCGCCGCCACAAGGGCGTTAATCGTCATCATCCCCAGCGAAGGCATGGTGTCAATCAATATGTAATCGTAAGACCGGCGCATTTCATTGACATACTGCCTCATGATTGTTTCCCGGCTCATTACGTTTACAAGGGTGGTTTCCAGTCCGGCCAGTTCAATATTGGCCGGAAGGAAATCCACACCCTCGTCGTGATGGTGAATCCCCTCTGACGGTTCCCACGGCTCATCGTTCACCACCTTCTCCATCAGGTTCACCAGCGTCACCTCCAGTTCATCCGGCTCCGCCACTCCCAGACACGCCGACATATTCCCCTGGGCATCGGCGTCAATTAAGAGTACCCGTTTTCCCTCTTTTGCCAATCCGATACCCAGATTCACACAAGTCGTACTTTTTCCCACACCGCCTTTTTGGCTGGCGATTGTAATTACCCTGCACATATCTTACCTCCGTTTCTTTTCTCGCATATATGCTACATCAATGCCATCTCAGGCAGCGCCGCAATATTCCGGATACCTGATTTTGACAGCCTGCCAGAAGTAAGGCGCATATCCGCAGCAGAACAAGTCTTCAACCGTATATCTCTGGCATTCCTCCAACTGTTCTTCTGAATCATCATAGTCGTAGACACTGGGAGTCCCGTTGTTATACAAGTTAAATGCCATACGAATAATTTTAGGACTTCCGAACGTCTGCCAGCCTTCGTGCAGGCACTCTGTTTTTACATATCCAGTTTTGAAATCATAAATTTGATTGATGTTTCTTCTGGTATCCTCGCTGATCCCGAGGCAGTACACCAGCGCCTCATGATACACGTCCTGATATCTGCATTTTGCCAAATACTCCTTATAAAAACTCTCGTGCTGTTCATTCTTAAAAATCACCAAATCATCCCTTTCTTTTTAATGTAGTATGCTGAATTATCTGGAACAATCATCTCAATTCAAGTAACAAAAAAGGACACCTTCACTCGAAAATGAAAATGTCCTTTTCTTGAATATGCCAGTAACCTGATTCTACTAACCCAGATACCCTATTCCATATGATTCCATATCTCTACATATCGTGATGTAAATTTGATGTATTTTTGATGTATAAACCGTTTTTTCCGGCTTTAAAAAGCCCGCAAACCCGCATAAAACCTAGCTTTTATTTTTCTAAGCTCTTCATCGTCGGGAACAGCAGAACGTCACGAATTGCATAGGAATCAGTCAGCAGCATAACGAAACGGTCGATGCCAATGCCGATGCCGCCTGTCGGAGGCATACCGATCATCAGCGCATTTAAGAAGTCCTCATCCATGGAGTTGGCTTCCTCATCGCCTGCGGCCTTTAACACTTCCTGCGCCTCAAAACGAAGTCTCTGGTCAATCGGATCGTTTAACTCAGAGTAAGCGTTAGCCATCTCACGCTTCGTGATAAACAGCTCAAAACGCTCCGTATAGTCAGGATCCTCCGGTTTTCTCTTGGTCAGAGGAGAAATCTCCACCGGATGGTCTATGATAAAGGTCGGCTGTATCAGATTCTCTTCTACAAACTCTTCAAACAGCATGCTTAAGATATCGCCCTTCTTATGACGCGCCTCATACGCAATATGGTACTGGTCTGCCAGTGCCTTTGCTTCCTCATCGGTATGAATCTCCGTAAAGTCAATTCCCTTATATTTCTTCAGCGCGTCTACCATGGTAATGCGCTCAAATGGCTTTGATAAATCGATTTCCACGCCGTCGTACGACACGACTGCGGTTCCCAGAACCTTTAAGGCTACGGAACGGAACAGGTTCTCCACCAGGTCCATCATACCGTGGTAATCCGTATAGGCCTGATACAACTCCATTAAGGTAAATTCCGGATTGTGGCGGGTATCCACACCCTCGTTGCGGAATACACGGCCAATCTCATAAACTCTCTCCAGACCGCCTACGATCAGTCTCTTCAGATACAGCTCCAGAGAAATTCTGAGTTTTACATCCTCGTCCAGCGCGTTGTAATGGGTCTCGAACGGTCTCGCAGCAGCACCTCCTGCGTTGGGAACCAGCATCGGAGTCTCCACTTCCATGAAGCCCTGCTCATCTAAATGATCCCGGATTGCTTTGATAATCTGGGAACGCTTCACGAAGGTGTCACGCACCTCCGGATTCATGACTAAATCCACGTAACGCTGTCTGTAGCGAAGGTCTGTATTGGTCAGGCCATGGAACTTCTCAGGAAGAATCTGAAGGCTCTTGGTCAGCAGAACGACGCTGGTGGCATGGATGGAAATCTCACCGGTCTTCGTGGTAAATGCGGTTCCCTTAATGCCGACAATATCGCCGATATCCATCTTCTTGAAATCCTTATAGGACTCCTCGCCAATGCTGTCTCTGGCTACGTAAGTCTGGATATTTCCCTTTAAATCCTGAACGTTACAGAAGGAAGCCTTTCCCATCACACGCTTGGACATCATACGTCCTGCTACGGAAACTTCCTTTCCTTCCCATTCCTCATAATTTTCCTTAATATCACTGCTGTGTACCGTTACATCATACTTTGTAATCTTAAACGGATCCTTTCCCGCTTCCTGCAGCTCCGCCAGCTTATCGCGGCGCACCTTCAGTAACTGGTTTAAATCCTCTTCCTTAACCTGGTTCTGGTTCTGCTGTTCTGCCACTTATATACACTCCTTTGTGAACTTGACTTTTGGACTTATGACACTCTCTGGATTTCCAGCACCTTGTACTGGATCACACCGGCCTGGGTTTCCACATCTACGACATCGCCGGCTTTTTTGCCCATCAATGCCTGGCCTACCGGTGACTCATTGGAAATCTTGTTCTGAAGGCTGTTCGCCTCTGTGGAACCCACGATCTTGAACTCCATCTCCTCATCCTCATCCACGTCGTAAACCTTTACCTTACAGCCTATGTTAATCTTATCTAAATCAATCTCGTCTTCTACAACGACTTCTGCGTTCTTAAGCAGCTTCTCAAGCTCCTCGATACGAAGCTCGATATCTCTCTGCTCGTCTTTCGCAGCATCATACTCCGCGTTCTCAGATAAGTCCCCCTGTTCCCTGGCTTCCTTAATCTTCTGGGCAACTTCTTTTCGTTTCACTACTTTTAAGTTCTGAAGCTCATCCTCATATCTCTTAAGACCTTCATATGTTAAAATATTTTTCTTATCTGCCATGGTTTTACTTCCTCCTGGTTTAATTCTCGCTCTTTCGCATTCAAAGTATTATATCTTAAACGTCCCGGATTGTCAAGAATTCCGCCTATTTTCCCTCGCAAATGCGAGTTCCGTTTTTAGAATCCTGACCGGCTGTAAAACGGTCCTTCCTTTCCCGATCCGGGACATAAAAAATGTGTTTTCTATTCTTATCCATTTCCGATGTATTTTATTCTGCTTTTTTATAAACTCACACTTTATTTTCAATCCTCTTCCAGGATAAACCGCAGATACGTCCTGTCATCGAAGCTGTGAAATCCCGGGGCAATCCCTTTCGGTCCCTTAAACCGGAACATGCACATGGGATCCGTCTCCTTCACCTCCCGGATGACGGCTTCGCTCTCCGCAAGATTCCCGAAAAGCTCCGGGTATCCGTCGCTCGCCAGCACCACCTCTTCTCCTGGCCGGACCGGATACACCTGGGTGTGTTCTTCATGGATGGGAAAACCATCCAGCACGTCGTAGGAATACTCCCCGTCACCATTGGCAAACTGACACTCTCCCACCAGAAGCGGCATGATGTACTCGCGCCCCGTGTCATGCTCCGCCAGCTCCTCAAGCGTCTTTCCGGCCGCCAGCTCCAGCTGGTTGTAAGCCGATCTGACACCCGCGGTCAGTTCATCCATCACCGTCGTCTTCCTGTAAAGCCTGCCGCCGATCATACACTGGCAATCCCCAAAGCACCAGACCTCCCGGCGCATACGGCTGTATGCAATGAGAACAGCCTGAGGCCGCTCCTCCCTCACCCGTTCCAGTACCTCCGGGTTTTCCGCCGCCTGAAATGAGGCCTCCCGCAGCACGTCATTTAAATAAGAAACAGCGCCTTTTGCATTCATATCCGCAGGAAGCGTATCCAACGCCTCCAGAAGTACATCTTTGGCGAATCGGCCCCCTGTCTTTTCCCCTGGCCAGACGAGGCTTCCCTTGCTGGTCACCCCATCGATGACCGCGTAATAGT
>NZ_JBKVCZ010000169.1:0-13024 GCF_046966825.1 Hungatella sp.
CGAACCCGCCTCCTCAGCTTGGGAAGCTGATGTTCTACCAATGAACTATATCTGCTTAGCCAGTTTACTGACACGTCATATATTATAGCACGACTCTGGTATAAATTTCAATACTTTTTTGAAAAAATGTGTTAAAAACTTGCCAAGTGCAGGAATTTCATTGTATAATAGCAAAAGACAATACAAGATGTGGAGGAGTATCATGGCGAAAACACAGTATAATGCGGACAGTATTACCGTACTGGAAGGGCTGGAAGCGGTCCGGAAACGTCCGGGTATGTATATAGGCAGTGTCGGCACGAAGGGGCTTAACCATCTGATCTATGAGATCGTGGACAATGCGGTGGACGAGCATCTGGCTGGCTTCTGTAACCAGATCTGGGTTACACTGGAAGCGGATGGTTCCTGTTCCGTGAAAGACGCGGGACGAGGAATTCCAGTGGAGATGCATAAGAAGGGCATGTCCGCGGAGCGAATCGTATTATCCACCCTTCATGCGGGCGGCAAATTTGATAATGATGCATATAAGACAAGCGGCGGACTTCACGGAGTCGGCTCTTCTGTTGTAAATGCTCTTTCGGAACGGATGAGCGTAAAGGTATATAAGAACGGTCAGATTCATTATGATGCATATGAGCGGGGCATTCCGACGGTAGAACTGGTGGATGGCCTGCTTCCTACGCTGGGAAGGACGAAGGAGACGGGAACTGAGATCAACTTCCTGCCGGACGGAGAGATATTTGAAAAGACCCGTTTTAAGGCGGACTGGCTGAAGAGCCGCCTTCACGAGACGGCCTACTTAAATCCCAATCTTCAGATCACATATCAGAATAAGAGAGCGGGTGAGGAGGAGACCGTCCTGTTCCATGAGCCGGAGGGAATCATCTCTTACGTAAAGGAACTGAACTCCGGAAAGGCTCCAGTTCACGATCCAATCTATTATAAAGGCACCATCGACCGGGTGGAGGTGGAGGTAGCCTTCCAGTTCGTGGATACCTTTGAGGAGAACATTCTGGGCTTCTGTAATAATATTTTCACCCAGGAGGGCGGCACCCATTTAGCCGGCTTTAAGACCCGCTTTACGCAGATGATCAACAGCTATGCCAAGGAACTGGGGATATTGAAGGAGAAGGACGCCAACTTTACAGGCGCAGATACGAGAAACGGCATGACGGCTGTGGTCGCGGTCAAGCATCCGGATCCTATCTTCGAGGGACAGACGAAGACGAAGCTGGCCAGTGCGGATGCCACGAAGGCGGTCTTCACAGTGACGGGAGACGAACTGCAGCGCTATTTCGACCGGAATTTAGAGATTCTGAAAGCAGTTATTTCCTGTGCGGAAAAGTCAGCGAAGATCAGAAAGGCGGAGGAAAAGGCCAAGACGAACATGCTGTCCAAGTCGAAATTCTCCTTTGACAGCAATGGAAAGCTGGCCAACTGTGAGAGCCGTGACGCGGAGAAATGCGAGATCTTCATCGTCGAGGGAGATTCCGCCGGCGGTTCTGCCAAAACTGCGCGAAACAGGATGTACCAGGCCATTCTGCCATCCGCGGAAAGATTCTCAACGTGGAGAAGGCTTCCATGGACAAGGTATTGGCCAACGCCGAGATCAAGACGATGATCAACGCCTTCGGATGCGGCTTTTCGGAGGGCTATGGCAACGATTTCGATATTTCCAAGCTTCGTTACAATAAGATCGTACTGATGACGGATGCCGATGTGGATGGAAGCCATATCGACACCCTGCTTCTGACGTTCCTCTACCGTTTCATGCCGGAACTGATCTATGACGGCCATGTGTTTATCGCCATGCCGCCCCTCTTTAAGGTGATTCCGAAGCGCGGCGAGGAACAGTACCTTTACGATGAGAAGGAGCTGGAGCGCTACCGGAAGACCCACACCGGTGATTTTACGCTGCAGCGCTACAAAGGTCTTGGTGAGATGGATGCGCAGCAGCTCTGGGAAACCACGTTAGACCCGGATCACCGGGTGCTGAAGCAGGTGGAGATCGAGGATGCCCGCATGGCCTCCGAAATCACGGAGATGCTGATGGGCAGCGACGTTCCGCCGCGGCGCCGGTTTATTTACGAGCATGCGGATGAAGCAGAGATTGATGCGTAAGGAGAGGGAACATGGCTGAGAAGATTGTAAAAACAGAATATTCCGAGGAAATGCAGAAGAGCTACATGAACTATTCCATGAGCGTTATCACTGCCAGGGCAATCCCGGATGCGAGAGACGGATTAAAGCCGGTACAGCGGCGTGTATTATATGATATGAGTGAGCTTCGGTTAAACCACGATAAGCCGCACAGAAAGTCGGCGCGTATTGTGGGCGATACCATGGGTAAGTACCATCCCCACGGCGACAGCTCCATCTATGAAACCCTGGTTGTGATGTCCCAGGTGTTCAAGAAGGGAATGCCCCTTGTAAACGGACACGGCAACTTCGGTTCCATCGAGGGCGACGGCGCGGCTGCCATGCGTTACACGGAGGCCAGGCTGGAGAAGTTTGCAGAGGAAGTCTATTTAAAGGATCTGGATAAGACGGTTGAATTTATCCCCAACTACGACGAGACGGAAAAGGAGCCAGAGGTGCTTCCAGTCCGTGTGCCGAATCTTCTGATTAACGGCGCGGAGGGAATTGCGGTCGGTATGAGCACCAGTATTCCGCCTCATAACCTGGGGGAAGTCATCGACGTCGTCAGAGCCTACATCGACAATCCTGAGATAACAACAAGGGAACTGATGGAATACATGCCGGGCCCGGACTTTCCAACTGGCGGCATCATCGCCAATAAGAGCGGGCTCGCGGAGATATATGAGACGGGAAGCGGAAAGATCAAGCTTCGCGGAAAGATCGATATCGAACTGGGAAAACGGAAGGCCGACAAGGACAAGATGGTTATTACGGAGATTCCCTATACCATGATCGGCGCTGGCATCAACAAGTTCCTTGTGGACGTGGCGGAACTGGTGGAATCAAAGAAGCTGACCGATGTAGTGGACATTTCCAATCAGTCCAACAAGGACGGCATCCGCATTGTGCTGGAGCTGAAAAAAGACGCTGATGTGGAAAAGATCCGCAATATCCTTTATAAGAAGACGAAGCTGGAGGATACGTACGGTGTCAACATGCTCGCCATCGCCGGCGGCCGGCCGGAGACCCTGAATTTAAAGGGAATCCTCAAAAATTACCTGGACTTCCAGTATCACAATGCAACACGCAAATACCAGGCGCTGCTGGAGAAGGAACTGGAGAAAAAGGAGATCAAGGAAGGCTTAATCAAGGCCTGCGATATCATCGATCTGATTATCGCCGTGCTGAGAGGCTCCAAGAGCTTAAAGGATGCCAAGGCCTGCCTGATGACAGGAGATATCTCCAACATCAAATTCCGGACAGCCGGATTTGAAAAGGAGGCGGGGCAGCTTCATTTTACGGAGAAGCAGGCCAGCGCCATTTTAGAGATGCGTTTATATAAGCTGATCGGTCTGGAGATTCTGGCTCTGGAGAAGGAGTATAAGGAGACGATGGCGAAGATCGCCGAGTACCAGCATATTCTGGAGAGCCGGGCCAATATGGACGTCGTGATCAAGAAGGACTTGGAGGCTATCAAAGAGGAATTTGCCACACCGCGCCGCACGCTCATCGAGGATGGAAAAGAAGCTGTTTACGATGAGACTGCCGTGGCCGTCTCGGAGGTGGTGTTCGTTATGGACCGGTTCGGCTACTGCAAGCTGCTGGACAAGTCCACATACGACCGCAACAGAGAGACCATCGAGACGGAGAACGTTCACGTGGTATCGTGCTTCAATACAGACAAGATCTGCATTTTCACCAATACCGGCAACCTGCATCAGGTGAAGGCCGCCGATATCCCTTACGGAAAGCTGAGGGACAAGGGTACGCCGATCGACAACTTAAGCAAGTACGACGGCACAAAAGAGCAGATTATCTATCTCTGCAGCGCGGAATCCATGAAGGGCAGCCGCTTCCTCTTCGCCACGAAGCAGGCGCTCGTAAAGAGAGTGCCGGGAGAGGAATTCGAGACAAACAACAGGACCGTAGCCGCTACTAAGCTTTTAGAAGGCGACGATGTGGTATCGATTTTAGTTCTCCGGGCGGAGACCGAGGTGGTGCTTCAGACCTCAAGCGGCGTATTCCTGCGTTTTGCACTGGAAGAGATTCCTGAGATGAAGAAGAATTCCAGAGGCGTGCGGGGCATTAAGCTGGCTCAGGGAGAGGAACTGGAGACCGTCTACTTACTGGGAGAGGATCCGGTGATCGAATACAAGAAGAAGGAAGTTCATTTGAACCGCTTAAAGATCGGAAAGCGTGACGGAAAGGGCAGCAAGGCCCGTCTTTAAAGCGTGCGATTCTTTTCCAGGACGTACATTCCAGGAAAATGTCTCTCTTAGACGTACAAATGTATTTTTGTGACGAATAAACCTTGATTTTTTTTTAACTTTGTTATAGGATAGTCTGAAAAAAGAAATGAAATGAGGAGAAAACTATGGAAAAGAAGTTAAAGGTTGGTGTGTTAGGTGCGACAGGTATGGTGGGACAGAGATTTCTTTCTCTGCTCGAGAATCATCCCTGGTATGAGGTGGTGACCGTGGCTGCCAGCCCCCGTTCCGCTGGAAAGACGTATGAGGAGGCCGTAGGAGACCGCTGGAAAATGACGACTCCGATGCCGGAAGCAGTAAAGAAGCTGACCGTGATGAACGTAAACGAGGTGGAGAAAGTTGCCGCCAGTGTGGATTTCGTATTCAGCGCCGTCGATATGACGAAGGAAGAGATCAAGGCGATCGAGGAAGCATATGCGAAGACGGAGACACCGGTCGTTTCCAACAACAGCGCGCACAGATGGACACCGGATGTGCCGATGGTAGTGCCGGAGATCAACCCGGAGCACTTCGAAGTGATTAAGGATCAGAGAAAGCGTCTCGGCACAGAGCGCGGCTTCATCGCTGTAAAACCGAACTGTTCCATCCAGAGTTACGCTCCCGTATTAACCGCCTGGAAAGAGTTTGAGCCGTATGAGGTGGTGGCTACAACGTACCAGGCAATTTCGGGCGCAGGCAAGACCTTTAAGGACTGGCCTGAGATGGAAGGCAACATCATCCCATACATAGGCGGCGAGGAAGAGAAGAGCGAGCAGGAGCCGTTAAGACTCTGGGGAAAGGTAGAGAACGGAGAGATTGTCAAAGCGAGCGAGCCGGTTATCACCTGCCAGTGTATCCGTGTTCCGGTCTTAAACGGCCATACAGCCGCAGTTTTCGTGAAATTCCGCAGAAAACCGACCAGGGAGGAATTGATCGAGCGCCTCGTAAGCTTCAAGGGGCTTCCTCAGGAACTGGAGCTTCCAAGTGCTCCAAAGCAGTTTATCCAGTATCTGTATGAAGACAATCGTCCGCAGGTTACCATGGACGTGGATTTTGAAAATGGTATGGGTGTTTCCATCGGACGTCTCCGTGAGGATACGGTGTACGATTATAAATTTGTCGGCCTGTCCCACAACACGGTCCGCGGCGCGGCCGGCGGCGCGGTGCTCTGCGCAGAGCTTTTAACGGCGCAGGGATATATTCAGGCAAAATAGTGACACAAATAAGAGAAACTCGGAGGTAGCTGAAATGGCTTACAGGAAAGAACAGTGGGGAGTTATGCCTTCAGGAGAAGCAGTCACTCTCTATACGCTGTCTAATGATAATGGCGTGTCGGCCTCTTTTACCGATTTGGGCGGCACATGGGTGACGATGAACGTGCCTGACAGAGACGGAAAACTCGTCGATGTGGTTCTGGGATATGACAGTGTGGAGGCGTACCTGGAGAATCCGCCCCACTTCGGAGCACCGATCGGCCGCAACGCCAACCGCATTGCGGGGGCGAAGTTTACGCTGAACGGGAAAGAGTACCGGCTGGCGGCTAACGACGGAACGAACAATTTGCACAGCGCGCCGGATCTGTATCACGACCGTCTCTGGGAGGCCGAGACAGAGGAGGGCACTCTCGGAACCGTCATCCGCTTTTCTCTGTTCAGTCCCGACGGTGATCAGGGATACCCGGGAAACGCCAACATCACGGTGAGCTACACGCTGACACCGGATGACAGCCTGGTCATCGCTTACCATATGGTTTCCGACAGCGATACGGTTGCAAACTTTACGAATCACAGCTACTTTAATCTGGATGGCCAGGACGGCGGAAATGCCATGGGCCAGAAAGTATGGATCGACGCGGATACGTATACGGCGGCGGACGCAGGCTCCATTCCGACCGGAGAGATCGTGCCGGTGGCTGGTACGCCTATGGACTTCACTGCCATGAAGGTAATTGGCCGCGACATCGAAGAGGAGTATGAGGCTCTGATTCTCGGCAAAGGCTACGATCATAACTGGATCTTAAACCATGCTCCCGGGGAGACTGAACTTTCCGCGGCAGCTGAATCCGACAAAACGGGGATCCGCATGGAGGTCTACACGGACCTTCCCGGAATGCAGTTCTACACCGGCAATTTCCTCGGTGCAGGACCGGCCGGTAAGAACGGCATGGTATATGCCCCGAGATACGGCTACTGCTTTGAGACACAGTACTATCCAAACGCAGTGAATATGCCGGAATTTCCTTCGCCGGTACTGAAAGCGGGAGAGGAATACCGGACTACTACGATATACCGGTTTACACGCTGGTAACGCTTTAAACACTGCAGCACCATAAAAAGCAAAGGGCTGCCACGGCCATAATCCGGCCTTGGCAGCCCATGTGTATGTGAAAGGACATTAGGGAGACCTATGGGTACGAAAGACGGAAAAGGAATCAAAATACTGGCAGCCATCGGGCTGATCATCACGACCATCATCTGGGGAAGCGCATTTGTTGTCATGAAAAATTCGGTGGATATCATTTCCCCCACCTACTTACTGGCGCTTCGCTTTACCATAGCGGCTATCGCACTGATCCTGGTATTCTGGAGAAAGGTGATGAAGATCAACAAATCGGATTTATTCTGCGGGGGACTGCTGGGTGTGTTTCTCTTTGTCAGCTATTTCTTTCAGACGTATGGATTAAAGTACACGACGGCCAGCAAAAATGCGTTTATCACCACACTGTATGTGATCCTCGTACCATTTCTTCACTGGTTTTTTAACCACAAGAAACCGAAGAGAAATAATATCATCGCCGCCTGTATCGCGGTTGTGGGCCTTGCGCTGCTGTCGCTGGAAGGGGATTTATCCATCAACCTCGGAGATTTACTGACCCTGATCTGCGGCTTCTTCTACGCGGTCCACATTGTATTTATCGACCGTTATACGACGGATCACGACCCGGTCACGATGACGGTGCTGCAGATGGTGGTGGCAGCGGCCCTGAGCTGGATTATCGCGCCGATTCTGGAAGGGCCGTTTGACGGCGGGGTAATTGACAACACAATGATGATCGGTCTTTTGTATCTGGGAATTTTCAGCACAATGATCGGGTTCCTGCTCCAGAATGTGGGGCAGAAATATTTAACGCCGAACACCTCATCCATTCTTTTATCGTTTGAATCGGTATTCGGTCTTATCTTTTCCGTGATCTTCCTGGGAGATCCGCTGACAGTCCGGCTGATGGCCGGCTGTGTATTCATGTTTGCGGCAGTGATTCTCTCCGAATACAGGAAAAAAACGGCATCTTAAATTGAAGTAGGAAAAGGAGAACTGAATGATGAACAGTGCAGTTATAATTGATGAAGAACGGTGTATCGGATGCGGTCTCTGCGTGCAGGACTGTCCGGGAAACGCGATTGTTTTAAACGAGAAAAAGGCCGCTGTCAAATGGCCCTGCATCACCTGCGGCCACTGTGTGGCAGTCTGTCCCTCCGAGGCGGTTTCCATACCGGAGTATGATATGGCGGGGGTGGAAAAGTATCAAAAGGATTCGTTCACCGTATCTCCGGAAAACTTTCTTCACGCGGTTAAATTCCGCCGGAGCATCCGCAGCTATAAGGATACACCAGTCAGCCGGGAAGTGCTGGAGCGGATCATCGAAGCGGGGCGCTATACCGCAACGGCGAAGAACGCGCAGGCGTGTACCTTTGTGGCAGTACAGACACGCTTACCCGAGTTCAAGGAACTGTTCTGGTCAGAATTTCCATACATTCTGGAGATTATGCAGGAGACGAAACCAGACTACGTGCGGGCCTTTACACGTTTCTATGAGAAATGGAAGAAGGACCCCAAGGATGATACCTTCTTCTTTAATGCGCCGTGCCTGCTGATTACGGCAGCAGATAATCCGCTGGATGGAGGTCTGGCGGCCGCCAATATGGAAAATATGGCGGTGGCCGAGGGCGCGGGTGCCCTATACAGCGGCTATCTGCAGAGAACGGTCAGCGTGAGTCCGAAACTGATGGAGTGGCTGGGACTCGAAGGCAGAACGCTTGCCTGCTGTATGCTTCTGGGATATCCAGCCGTGAAATATCAGAGAACAGCGCCACGGAAGACGGGCGACATCCGGTTTTTATAATCTTTATAGAGCTTATAAGAGACGGTTTTAGAGGACGAACCGACAGCGGCTCTGAATCCGTACGTGGAGATGCTTCAGATGCAGGCAAGCCAGTACACAGGATAAAGATGTGTTTAAAATGACAAACTGTGATAAGAGCGGAAGAGGCAGCTAAAAAATGGAGTTAGATCAACTCTTTTTCACTGCCTCTTCTTTTACTTGCTTTTGCCAGGAATGCAATATTTTCATTTGGAATCTTTATGCGATTTTCATTTTGAGTTCGTTCACTTCTTTTTTGATTTCCTGAATCATCTGAAGGAAAAGGGCGTTGTTTTCATGATCTAGTTTTACCGTCCGATAATACTGTGTCAACTCATCCATATTTCTTTTGAGCTGTTCCATCTTCGTTTCAAGATTCTCCTGTACCCTGTCAACCTCATTTAATACGAGATTTTCTGACCTGCCGATCTCGGTCTTTATAATATCTTTGAGAAGATTTTCTGACCTTCCGATTTCTTCTTTCATGATGTCCCTGATTGCCTGCAAATCACTGTGTTCTAACATATGAATACCTCCTGATATGGATTACTAGTATCACGTTACCATCTTCAGCCAATGTTAGTATATCATTGTTCATATAAAGAAACAAGCAATTATATCATAAGTTCAACCTGGATATTCTTTATATGGCCTGTACATCTTTTGCCTTGCAGACATCGATCCATTCCTTTGCCTGTGAATACTTGAAGAGCTCCTCGCAGGTAAGCTCAATCGCGGAACTGGCGCTTCCGGCCGCCGGATATACGGAGGGGAACCGCTGCATGGAGACATCCAGGTAAGTCGTCACGTGTTCCGGATTGGCAAACGGGCAGACGCCGCCCACCTCGTGGCCGGTCAGCATGGCGACTTCCTCGGCGCCCAGCATCCGGGCCTTAAAACCGAACTGTTTCTTAAACCTGGCGTTGTCGATCTTCATGTCTCCGGCTGTGACAATCAGAATACAGCCGTTCGTTTCATCTCCATGAAAAGAAAGGGTTTTGGCGATGCGGGCAGGTTCTACGGACAGCGCTTTGGCCGCTAATTCCACCGTGGCACTGGACACCGGAAACTCCTGTACGTCACAGTCTCTGCCATAATCTCTCAGATATTCTTTTACTTTTGCAATAGACATAATAGGACTCCTTCACTTTAACGTAATAAAATAGAAATAGAATTGTTTATAATTGTATCATTGATATTCCGGATTTTCAATGGTATAATAGACGGGTTATGAATAGAAATCAGTGGGGATATACATGTCAAAATCTTTATACATTGCAGAAAAACCAAGTGTAGCACAGGAATTTGCCAACGCGCTTAAGATAAACGGAAGGCGCAGCGACGGTTATATTGAATCGGAACAGGCAATTGTCACATGGTGCGTAGGCCATTTAGTTACCATGAGCTATCCGGAATGCTACGATCCAAAATACAAGAGATGGAGTCTCGAGACTCTGCCTTTTTTACCGAAGGAATTTAAATACGAAGTGATTCCCAGCGTCGAAAAACAGTTTAAAATCGTGAGCGGTCTGCTGAACCGGCCGGACGTGGATACGATATATGTCTGCACCGACTCGGGACGCGAGGGAGAATATATTTACCGTCTGGTGGCCCAGATGGCTGATGTGAAGGATAAGGCCCAGAAGCGGGTATGGATCGACTCTCAGACAGAGGAAGAGATTTTAAGAGGAATCAGGGAGGCAAAAGATGAGACGGAATACGATAATCTTTCCGCCTCAGCCTATTTAAGAGCAAAAGAAGATTATTTGATGGGAATTAATTTTTCCCGTCTGCTCACACTAAAGTATGGGCAGAATATTTCGAATTACTTAAGAACCGGAAAGAACACGGTGATTTCCGTGGGACGCGTCATGACGTGTGTCATGGGTATGGTAATCCGACGGGAGCGGGAGATCAGGGACTTTGTAAAGACTCCGTTTTACCGGGTGATCGGTACGTTCTCTCCTAAGGACATAGATTTTGACGGAGAGTGGAAAAGTGCCCCGGGCTCCAGATATTTTGAATCCCCGTATCTCTATAAGGAGAACGGATTTAAAGAGAGAAAGACAGCGGAAGCCTTAACCCGGGCACTTTCCGCGGTTCAGCCCATGAATGCGGTGCTGCAGGCCATTGAGAAGAAGAAGGAGACGAAGAATCCTCCGCTTCTTTACAACCTGGCGGAGCTTCAGAATGACTGCTCCAAGATGTTTAAGATCAGTCCGGATGAGACCTTGAAGGTCGTCCAGGAACTGTATGAGAAGAAGCTGGTAACGTATCCGAGAACCGATGCCAGAGTCCTTTCCACCGCGGTGGCGAAGGAGATCTACAAGAACATCGGAGGCTTAAAGAACTTTGAACCGCTGGCCGGATTCGCGGCCGAAGCACTGGAGTCCGGTTCCTTTAAAGGGATTGCAAAAACGCGGTACGTGAATGATAAACAGATTACGGACCATTACGCGATCATACCGACCGGACAGGGCATGGGGGCCTTACGAAGCCTGTCGCCGCTTTCCGCGAAGGTCTATGAGGTAATTGCCAGACGATTTTTAAGCATCTTTTATCCTCCGGCCATCTACCAGAAATACGCGCTGGAGCTGGTTATCGATAAGGAACACTTTTTTGCTAACTTCCGCGTCATGCTGGAGGCGGGATACTTAAAGGTGGCGGATGTTCCGGGAAGCAAGAAAAAACCGGATGCCAAACCAAAGGACGGACAGGCGGAGAATGCCTCCGGAGACTCTGAGGAGGGCAGCACGGATTCCACACAGAAAAACATGGATAATCCGGAATTTATCGCCATGCTGGGGACTCTGAAGAAGGGCGCCGTAATCCCGCTTAAGAGTCTGGCCATCAAGGAGGGTGAGACATCACCGCCCAAGCGCTACACCTCCGGTTCCATGATTCTGGCTATGGAGAATGCGGGCCAGCTGATCGAGGACGATGAGCTGCGGGCCCAGATCAAGGGAAGCGGCATCGGTACCAGTGCGACCCGTGCCGAGATTTTAAAGAAGCTGTTCAATATTAAATATCTGGCTTTGAACCAGAAGACCCAGGTTATTACCCCGACACTATTAGGGGAGATGATCTTTGACGTAGTAAACGCCTCGATCCGCCAGCTTTTGAATCCGGAGCTGACGGCCAGCTGGGAAAAAGGGCTTACCTACGTGGCGGAGGGAAGCATTACATCCGACGAATACATGCAGAAACTCGAGAATTTTGTCGCTGGACGCACGGCCAATGTATTAAGGCTGAACAATCAATACGGCCTTCGGGGCGCATTTGATGCGGCGGCGGCTAATTATAAAAAAACAAAATAGGAGACTTAAGACCATGAAAAAAGAAGATATGCAAATCCAGGACTTATTTGATACCAGCCATACCATAGCAAAACTTTTATTTGAAAGAAACACGTATCCGTGGGAGATCCTCCCGAAGATCGGTGAGTATATTACCTCCCTCGGCGAGCTGCTTCCGGAAGACGAATACAACCGCATGGGCAAATCCATCTGGATTCACAAATCCGTCAAGATGCCGCCGACCGCGTGTCTGGCCGATAACGTAATCATCTGTAAGGGCGCACAGATCCGTCACTGCGCATTTATCCGCGGCAACGTCATCGTTGGTGAAGGCGCCGTTGTGGGAAACTCCTGTGAGTTAAAGAACGTTATCCTGTTTGACGGCGTTCAGGTACCGCATTACAACTACGTAGGCGACTCCATCCTGGGCTATAAGTCACACATGGGTGCCGGTTCCATCACCTCCAACGTGAAGTCTGACAAGACTCTGGTCAAGGTTCACGCAGAGGATGGAGATATCGAGACCGGATTAAAGAAATTCGGCGCGATCCTGGGTGACTTCGTGGAAGTTGGCTGCGGCTCAGTCTTAAATCCGGGAACCGTAATCGGACCGAAATCCAATATCTATCCTCTTTCCAGCGTGAGAGGCTGTGTTGACGGCGGCTGCATCTACAAGAAGCAGGGCGAAGTGGCAGAGAAACGCGAAACAGAGGAAGCATAAGAAAGAAGGCCGGTAAAAAGGCCGGGAAAAGGCCGCCCAATGAGGAAGGCCAGCGATAAAATCAAGGGGTAAGGTACAAAGAGACATGTCAGAAAAAACACATACTGCGGGGAAGAACGGCAAGTTCGGCTCGCGGCTTGGATTTATACTGGCCTCCGTGGGCTCTGCGGTCGGAATGGGGAACATCTGGATGTTCCCCTACCGCGTGGGGCAGTACGGAGGCGCAGCTTTTTTACTCGTTTATTTCGGATTTATCTTTCTATTCGGTATGGTAGGGCTGTCGGGGGAATTTGCATTCGGAAGACTGACTGGGACCGGACCCATCGGTTCTTACGGCTATGCGCTGAAGAGCAGAGGGAGAAGAGGCGGGGGAGTTCTCGGCGCCATCCCTCTGATCGGTTCTCTGGGAATCGCGATCGGTTATGCGATTATCGTGGGCTGGGTACTCCGTTACCTGTTTGGCTCTCTGTCGGGAGTTATGATG
>NZ_JBKVCZ010000170.1:0-12840 GCF_046966825.1 Hungatella sp.
CCATTATCGAGATGGCTACGGCTTATGGAAGCTCTTTGGGGCTCAATTCCCAGGGCCTTTTGCTGGCGCTTCTTTTAACTCAGATTGTGGCGTTCCCATTTGCGCTGTTGTTCGGCAAAGCGGCGAAAAAGTACAGGACGGAAAAACTCATCCGCCTGTGTATTCTTGCATACCTTTGTATTGCGCTTTATGCGATTCAGCTGGATAAGCAGTATGAGTTCTGGGTGCTGGCCGTTTGCGTCGGCATGTTCCAGGGAGCGATCCAGGCGCTGTCACGGTCGTATTTTGCCAGAATCATTCCGCCTGAGAAATCGGGAGAATTTTTCGGTATTTTTGATATCTGCGGAAAGGGCGCTTCTTTCATGGGAACGGCTCTGATGGGATTATTCGCTCAGATTACGGGAAAGAGCAACGGCGGTGTTGCGATTCTGGCCGTGATGTTCCTCATCGGATTCTTTGTGTTTGGGAAGGCTGTGAAGCTTAACGGCAGTGGTGGGCATATATCCCCACTGACATGAGGTCAAGCTTATCTGGAAACCAGATAAAAGACAGCAACGCTGTCTGTCATTATGAGCGATATATGGGCTCATAATGTGGATTGAAATAAACACACTCTGGACTGCGCTTCAAAATAAGTTACAAATTCTTTGGCTATGTTTGAAACATAGCCATTTTTTTTGTATATGGCGGTCATGCGGGTGACGGTTTCCGGAGAATCAATGATCCGGACTGTCAGGCCTTCGGCCGTTCTCATGCTGCTGATGGATTCCGGCACCAGGGCCACGCCTAAGCCGGCGCCAGCCCATTGGAGACACGTCCTGGCGTCGTCATTGCGGCAGAAGATATTAGGCGCCGCGCCGATATTCTGGAACGCCATGGATATGATGGCGTCAAAGCGCCGATAATAGATGAGAGGCTTTCCGGCAAGGTCCGTAAGGCGGATTGAGCCGCCTGGAATCGCGTCAAACCAGGAGGAAACTCCGACTGCCGTAAGCGGTTCTTCTGATCCGAAGACACAGTGAAAACCGTCGGTATTAAACGGTGTTCGAACCACGGCGCATTCGATGATACCGTTTTTCAGCTTTTCCAAAAGCTCGTAAGTGTTCCCTTCGGAGATTTCAAATCGAACATTGGGATGAAGGCGGCAGAAGCCCGGCAGGATGCTGTCCGCCAGAAAGCTGCCGGAGGAGGAGATCGTTCCCAGCTTTAAGATTCCCTTCGATGAGGAGGGAAAATTCTGGAGCTCATCAGCGGCCGTATCCATCATGGACAGGATATCCTTAGCACGGGAATAGAGATAGGAACCGGCCTCGGTAAGCTCGGCCTTCCTTGCCCCGCGGGTCAGAAGACGGACGCCTAAGTCCTCCTCCAGCATCATGATCTGCTTGCTGAGCGGCGGCTGGGACAGCCCCAGCTTTTTTGCTGCCGCCGTAAAACTGCCCGTTTCCGCAATCACTGTAAAATAATAGAGCTGCCTTGAATTCATCTGTCCCATGGAATACACCTCTTTAATAATTATTTTCTGCAATAGATACTTGTAATATTATACCAGAATGCTATAATATTACAATGAATTATTCTAAAAACATATGAATCCGGAGGAAGGATAAATGAAAAAACTCCTGAAATACTTAAAGGAATACCGGCTGGAAAGCTTCTTAGGGCCGTTATTTAAGCTTCTGGAGGCCAGTTTTGAGCTGATGGTACCTCTCGTGATGGCGAAAGTAATCGATGTTGGAATTAAGACACAGGACCTCCTCTATATTTTAAAAATGGGCGGAATTCTGGTGCTTCTTGGAGTTGTGGGGCTGGTCTGTTCCATCACAGCCCAGTATTTTGCGGCAAAGGCGGCCGCGGGATTCGGTACGGCGCTGCGAAATGACCTGTTTTCCCACATTGGCAGCCTCTCCTATGCGGAACTCGATAAGGCGGGGACAGCCACGCTAATCACCCGCATGACGAGTGATGCAAACCAGGTACAGTCAGGGGTTAACTTATTTTTACGCCTCTTTTTGAGATCTCCTTTCATCGTGTTCGGAGCCATGGCCATGGCCTTTACCATTGATGTGAAGGCGGCTTTGATTTTTGTCATTGTCATACCGGTGCTGTCCGTAATTGTATTTGGCATCATGTTAATCAGCATGCCTCTCTATAAAAAGGTTCAGCGGCAGCTGGACCGCGTGCTCCTGACCGCCAGGGAAAATCTTAGCGGTGTCCGCGTGATCCGGGCCTTTAACCGGCAGGAGGATGAAGGCCGCCGGTTTGATGAGGAAAACGGTAAGCTGGTGAAAATCCAGGTGTTTGTCGGGAAGATTTCTTCCCTGTTAAATCCTCTTACCTATGTGATTATCAACCTGGGCATCATTGTGCTCATACAGACCGGAGCGAAGGAAGTGAACCGCGGGATTATCACCCAGGGCGAGGTGGTGGCTCTGGTAAACTACATGTCCCAGATTCTGGTGGAGCTGGTGAAGCTGGCCAATCTAATCATCACCATTTCCAAAGCGCTGGCCTGCGCGAACCGGATCAGTGCCGTGTTCGAGCAGAAGCCGGGAATCACGGAGAAGAACCATACGTGTCTGGAAGCCTGCGAAGGCGCTCCGGCGGTAGAATTTAAAGATATGACATTTACCTATGACGGAGCGAGGGAACCGGCCTTAAGCAACATCTCATTTTCCGTGACGAGAGGGCAGACCGTGGGTATCATCGGCGGTACAGGATCGGGTAAATCGACGCTTGTCAATCTGATTCCCCGTTTCTATGATGCGACGGAGGGCGGGGTATCGGTGGACGGCCACGATGTCAGGGAGTATCCGCTGGATCAGCTGCGCGGCAAGACGGGGATCGTTCCGCAGAAGGCGGTGTTATTCCACGGGACACTGCGGGAGAACATGCAGTGGGGAAAGAAAAACGCCACAGACGACGAGATCTATGAGGCGCTTAAGACGGCTCAGGCCCTTGAATTCGTGGAAGAAAAGGACGAGGGACTGGAGCTCTATATCCAGGCCGGCGGCAAGAACCTGTCCGGCGGGCAGAGACAACGTCTCACGATTGCCAGGGCGCTGGTCAGAAAACCGGAGATCCTGATCATGGAGACAGTGCATCTGCCCTGGATTTTGCTACGGATGCCAGGCTTCGGAAGGCCATTAAGGAGAGGACGCAGGATATGACTGTCTTCATTGTATCCCAGCGCGCAACCACGATCCGGAACGCGGATCAGATTGTCGTCCTGGATGACGGCGCCATGGTGGGATGCGGAACCCATAAGGAGCTGTTTGAAAACTGTGAGATTTACCGGGAAATCTGTCTGTCCCAGCTTTCGAAGGAGGAGGTGCAGTAGGATGAATATGAAAAAGCATAAAACGACCATACGGCGGATTCTCTCCAGCATCAGCCGGTATAAATGGGGCGTCCTGGCTTCGCTGGCCTGTGCATTGATCACGGTGGTCCTGACTCTCTATGTGCCGATTTTGACCGGTAAAGCCATTGACTGCATTCTTGCACCGGGAAGTGTGGATTTTGCCGTTATGGGCGGAATTCTCATGAAAATTGGCGTCATTATCCTGATTACCGCGGTGTCACAGTGGCTTATGAGCCATATCAACAATATCATTACGTACCGTGTGGTGAAGGATATCCGGGTCCGGGCGTTTGCAAAGGTGGAAAGCCTGCCGCTCAAATACATCGATTCCCATTCCCACGGCGATATCATCAGCCGCCTGATTGCCGATATCGACCAGTTTTCCGATGGACTTTTGATGGGATTTACGCAGCTGTTTACGGGTATCCTTACGATTTTAGGAACCCTCATTTTCATGTTTACAATCAATCCGGCCATAGCGGTTGTCGTGATTTTGGTTACCCCGGTCTCTCTGTTTGTGGCAAGCTTTATTGCAAAGCGGACTTACACCATGTTCCGGAAACAGTCGCAGACGAGGGGCGAACTCACCTCCCTTGTGGAAGAAATGCTCGGCAGCCAGAAGGTGGTTTTAGCATTTGGCTACGAGGAAGAGACCCAGTCTCAGTTCGAGGAAATCAACGAGCGTCTGCGGGTATGGGGACTTAAGGCTACATTTTTTTCTTCCATTACCAATCCGGCTACCCGGTTCGTCAACAGCCTGGTGTACGCCAGCGTGGGAATTGCAGGTGCGTTTGCGGCTATTTCCGGCTATTTGTCGGTGGGGCAGCTCTCCAGCTTTTTAAGCTATGCAAACCAGTATACGAAGCCGTTTAATGAGATTTCCGGCGTGGTGACGGAGCTTCAGAACGCATTGGCCTCGGCGGCCCGCGTCTTTGAACTGATCGATGAGGAACCACAGATTCCGGATGCGCCGGATGCAGCTGTCCTGTCGGAGGTAAAGGGGGAAGTGTCTCTGAGCGATGTGAATTTCTCTTATGATCCCGAAATACCGCTGATCGAGAATATGAATCTCGAAGTAAAACCGGGGCAGCGTGTCGCCATTGTGGGGCCGACCGGATGCGGAAAGATTACGGTCATCTATCTGCTCATGCGTTTCTACGATGTAGATTCCGGCTCGATTCAAGTGGATGGAAACGATGTGCGGGAGATTACGAGAAAAAGCTTAAGAACAAGTTACGGCATGGTCCTTCAGGAAACATGGTTGAAATCCGGTACGATTCGTGATAATATCGCATATGGAAGGCCGGAAGCGACGGACGAGGAAGTGGTCATAGCGGCAAAGGAGGCTCATGCCCACAGCTTCATCAAACGAATGAAGGATGGGTACGACACGGTTATCTCTGAGGACGGAAGCAACTTGTCCCAGGGACAGAAGCAGCTCCTGTGCATTGCGCGCGTGATGCTGTGTCTGCCGCCCATGCTGATTCTTGACGAGGCTACGTCTTCCATTGATACGAGAACTGAGATACGGATTCAGAAGGCATTTTCCAAGATGATGGAAGGCAGGACCAGCTTTATCGTGGCCCACCGTCTCTCCACCATACGGGAAGCAGACATGATTCTGGTCATGCGGGACGGCCATATTATCGAGCAGGGGACTCATGAGAGCCTGCTTGAGAAGAATGGTTTCTATGCGGAACTGTACAACAGCCAGTTCGCTGTATGACCGGATATAACAGGACAGGTGATGAGACAAATGAGAAAAACAGGATATTATACCGCTTTTATCGGACTTTTCATGGCGGCCGCGCTTACGGTGACCGCCTGCGGTGCTTCAGCGAAAGCACCGGATGTGAGCAGCGTCGTCGGCGGATCAGAGACGGCTGCTGACAGCGCCGTGGGATTTCAAAAGATTGACACGGCGGATAAGGGGAACTCCGGGGATACAGCTGCCGCGGGCAGCGGGGCCGGGCAGGCACAGCCCATAACAGGTGCGGCGCCGGCAGACGGAGAGGTGCTTTCCGGCATACCGATCGATACGGAGAAGTCGGAAGCGGTCTCCATTTACTATGGCTCTGTGTGTTATTCGTTCTTCAGTGAGGATAAAGACAGGATTAAAGCGGTGGCCGACTTATTTACAGGCTTCTCCTTAGAGGAGGTCCCGAACGGTCAGCTGGACGAGGCAACCACGTACCAGATATATTTTTCGACGGATACAGAACAGATTGCGGCCATAAACGTGGATAAGAGCGGGATGTTCTATATTCCGGAGGAGAAGAAGTTCTATAAAGTGAAGGCGGGAACCTTCCGCTTTGATACGCTGGATGAGATTTATAAGGACAGTATGTATGCGGATGGGTTTGATGAGAATCAGTGTTTGATTCAATAGAAGGAGCGGTGTATGAAATAAAATTCAGGCGAAAAATCCGCAAACCACTTGACATTTCCTGCTGCAATGGATAAAATGAATTCAGTTTTATCAGATAAATGCAATGAAGGTGTCAGTAGAACCTTATTTTCTTTCAGAGAGAGGGAGTCACCGGCTGTAAGCCCCCTCAAGTTCAGATAAGCGTTTGAATTTCCCACTGAAGCAGCATGGCAGAAACCGTCCTACGAAGACGGCGGGTAGGTCATGACGTTCATACACGTTACGTATGCCGAGTGCCTGCACGTTCTGTGCGGGAATCAGGGTGGTACCGCGAACTTCAGCTTCGTCCCTAACCAGGGGCGGAGCTTTTTTTTGTAATAGAAAGGTGTTCCTGTTACAAAAAAAGCCCACCGGGCAGGACCGTGTGCCCCGCTTTATCGGGTATGCGCACTCCGCGCTGAGAAAGTATGGCCGCCAAAGCAACCGTGCTCCGGCGCGCGAGTCAGGCTTAACCAACTCTATGTATAAGAAAAAATGATAAAAGAAGGAGAGCATGATGAAAGACCAATTAGAAAAAATCAAGGAAGATGCATTGAAGCAGATCGAAGCGTCGGACGCGCTGGAAAAGCTGAATGAAATCAGGGTCGCTTATTTAGGGAAAAAGGGCGAACTGACCAGCGTGCTGAAGAGCATGAAGGACGTTCCGCCGGAGGAGAGACCGAAGGTAGGCCAGATGGTCAACGACGCCCGCGCCATCATCGAAAACAGGCTGGAGGAGGCCAAGGCGTCTCTGGCAAAGAAGGCGAGAGAAGAGCAGATAAGAAGAGAGACCATCGACGTGACCCTTCCTGCAAAGAGAAACAATGTAGGCCACAGCCATCCGAACACCATCGCGCTGGAAGAAGTGGAGCGCATCTTCGTCGGCATGGGCTACGAAGTGGTGGAAGGCCCGGAAGTGGAGTATGATTTATATAATTTCGAAAAACTGAACATTCCGAAGAACCATCCGGCCAGAGACGAGCAGGATACCTTCTATATTAACGAATCCATCGTTTTGAGAAGCCAGACATCCCCGGTACAGGTCCGCACCATGGAGCAGGGCAAGCTGCCGATCCGTATGATCGCCCCGGGACGCGTATTCCGTTCCGATGAGGTGGATGCGACCCATTCCCCATCCTTCCATCAGATTGAAGGCCTGGTGATCGACAAGAACATTACGTTTGCCGATTTAAAGGGAACGCTGGCAGATTTTGCAAAGGAACTGTTCGGACCGGAGACAAAAGTAAAATTCCGTCCACATCATTTCCCATTCACAGAGCCGAGCGCCGAGGTGGATGTAACCTGCTTTAAATGCGGCGGCAGCGGCTGTCGGTTCTGTAAGGGCTCCGGCTGGATCGAGATCTTAGGATGCGGCATGGTGCATCCCAACGTTCTCCGCATGAGCGGCATTGACCCGGACGAGTATTCCGGCTTCGCCTTCGGTGTCGGCCTTGAGCGTATCGCACTTTTGAAGTACGAGATCGATGATATGAGACTGTTATATGAAAATGACATTCGGTTCTTAAGACAGTTCTAGGGAAAGGAAGGGAAAAAAGATGAATACACCATTATCATGGATTAAAGCATATGTTCCGGACTTAGATGTCAGCGACCAGGAATATACAGATGCGATGACATTAAGCGGAACGAAAGTAGAAGGCTTTGAACGCCTCGACAAAAACCTGGAGAAGATCGTAGTCGGCAGGATTGACCGGATCGAACGCCATCCGGATGCGGACAAACTGATCATCTGCCAGGTGAATATCGGCGCGGAGACCATTCAGATCGTGACCGGCGCACCAAATGTTAAGGAAGGCGATAAGGTTCCGGTGGTTTTGGACGGCGGAAAGGTAGCGGGAGGCCATGACGGCGGCCCTCTTCCAGAGAACGGCGTGGCGATTAAAAAGGGCAAGCTTCGCGGTATTGAGTCAAACGGCATGCTTTGCTCCATCGAGGAACTGGGTTCCTCTAAAGAAATGTATCCGAATGCTCCGGAGAGCGGCATCTACATCCTTCCTGCAGACACAGAGGAAGGCGCAGATGCAATCGAGGTGCTGGGCCTGCGTGACACCGTATTCGAGTATGAAATTACCTCCAACCGTGTGGACTGCTACAGCGTAATCGGCATTGCCAGAGAGGCAGCGGCTACCTTTGACAAGCCATTCCATCCTCCGGTTGTTACGGCCACTGGAAACGACGAGGACATCAACAGCTATTTAAAGGTATCCGTGGAAGACAGCCATCTCTGCCCGCGTTACTGTGCGAGAATGGTGAAAAATATCAGGCTCGCTCCGTCACCATCCTGGATGCAGAGACGTCTGGCCGCCTGTGGAATCCGCCCGATCAACAATATCGTGGATATCACCAACTACGTAATGGAAGAATACGGCCAGCCCATGCACGCGTTCGATTATGACCTGCTGGCAGGCCATGAGATTATTGTCAAATGTGCAAAGGACGGCGACGTATTCCAGACCCTGGATGGTCAGGAGAGAAAGCTGGACAGCACGATTCTGATGATCAACGACGGGGAAAAGGAAGTCGGCATCGCAGGTATCATGGGCGGTGAAAACTCCAAGATCACCGATGATGTGAAGAACATGGTATTTGAATCCGCATGCTTCGACGGCACCAACATCCGTCTCTCCGCAAAGAAGGTCGGACTCCGTACCGACGCTTCCGGAAAATACGAAAAGGGTCTTGATCCCAACAACGCCGAGGAGGCGGTAAACCGCGCCTGCCAGCTGATCGAGGAGCTGGGCGCCGGTGAGGTCGTTGGCGGCATGATCGACATCTATCCGGAAAAGAAAACGGAAAAGAGAATTCCATTTGAGCCGGAGAAGATGAACCGGCTTCTGGGAACGGATGTCTCCGAAGAAACCATGCTGGGCTACTTTAAGAAGCTGGATCTGGGATATGACGCCGATAGGCGTGAGATTATCGTTCCAACCTTCCGTCAGGATTTAAACTGCATGGCCGACATGGCAGAAGAAGTGGCCAGATATTACGGCTATGACAAGATCCCGGTGACGCTTCCGTCAGGAGAGGCCACGACCGGAAAATTATCGTATAAGCTGCGTGTGGAAGAGGTGGCCAGAGAGGTTGCGGAGTTCTGCGGATTCTCCCAGGGCATGACGTATTCCTTCGAGAGCCCGAAGGTATTTGACAGACTGAAGCTTCCGGAGGACAGCCCGCTTCGTAAGACGGTGGGAATCTTAAATCCGCTGGGCGAGGATTTCAGCATCATGAGAACCTCTCCGCTGCACGGTATGTTGAACTCCTTATCGACAAACTACAACCGCAGAAATAAAAATGTCCGTTTATACGAACTGGCAAATATTTATCTTCCGAAGTCTCTTCCGCTGACAGAACTGCCTGACGAGCGGATGCAGTTTACACTGGGAATGTACGGCGACGGTGATTTCTATGACATGAAGGGCGTGGTTGAGGAATTCTTCGACAAAGCCGGTATGCACAAGAAACCGCACTATTCTCCGGAGGACAAAAAGAGCTTCCTTCATCCGGGCAGACAGGCCGATATCGTCTACGACGGAGTTACGGTAGGCTATTTAGGCGAGATTCATCCGGATGTGGCGGATAACTATAAAATCGGTGAGAGAACGTATGTGGCTGTGATCGATATGCCGTCTATGATTCCGTTCACCACATTCGACCGCAAGTATACAGGCATCGCGAAGTATCCGGCTGTATCCAGAGATATCAGCATGGTGGTGCCGAAGGACGTGCTGGTGGGTCAGATCGAAGACGTGATTGAGCAGCGCGGCGGAAAGCTTCTCGAGAGCTACCAGCTGTTCGACATCTACGAGGGCGCTCAGATCCTCGCAGGCTTTAAGTCTGTGGCCTACTCCATCACCTTCCGTGCGAAGGACCACACGCTGGAGGACAAGGAAGTCGGCGCGGTCATGAATAAAATATTAAATGGTCTGCAGGCGCTTGGAATTGAACTGAGAGCATAAACGATCGTATATTCTTGCATCACCGGGTATAAAGTGCCGGAGTTGTGTTCATCCTTACAGAAAATGGATTGTTTTGTAAGGAGGAATACGTTATGGCGGAAGGACTTGAAATTATAGAGGTGACCGGGCGCAGAATGCTGGACTCAGAGGGATTGCCGGCCGTGGAGGCGGAAGTGGAGCTGGAAAACGGCGCCCGGGGCCGCGCCATGGTAGCGCTCTGCGAGGACAGCGAAGACACGGACCGGGTCATGGAGATACTGTCGGAATGTGTACTGTTTGAGGACGCGTCAGACCAGAGAGGCATTGACAAGCTGCTGGAGGAGGGCGCTTCTTCCTGCGGAATCAGGAAATGCGGCGGTTTCTTAACTGCGGTATCCATGGCGGTTTCCAGGGCAGCGGCGGCCGGCCTGGGGATGCCGCTTTACCGGTATCTGGGCGGAACGGCGCCTGGACGCCTCCCGGTCCCCATGATGACGATGATCAGCGGCGGGAGATACGGAAGGAACAACTCACTCGATCTGGAATCCTATATGGTAGTCCCTGTGGGCGCCGCCTCCTTTGGCGAAGGCGCCGAAAAATGCATGGAGGTATACCAGGCATTAAAACGGCTTCTCACCATCTCGGGATATCAGACCGGGGTGGGAGACGACGGCGGTTTTGTACCGGATTTGAGAAATTCGGAGGAGGCTCTGGAATATATCATGGAGGCCATGATGCTGTGCGGCTATGAGCCGGGGAAAGATATGTGTCTGGCCATCGGCGCAGGCGCGGAATCACTCTTCGATGAAGGTACCGGGTTCTATCAGTTTAAAGGGGAAAGCCGTATGACAGGCGTACCGGTCGAGCGGGACAGAAATGATATGATCGGTTTCTATATTCGTTTGCTGGACGGATATCCGGTCTGCGCCGTGTTCGACGGGCTGGCGGAGGCGGATGCCGGCGGATGGGGCATGCTGACCAAGATGCTGGGAAACCGGGCTGTATTTATCGGGCAGCACAAAAACCGGGAACCGGGCTGCTTAAAGCCGGGAGAAAGAGACTGGGCCTGCCTGGCAGACTGGGACGGTGTGGAGGAAAACGCAGCAGGCATTTCCATGTGTGGAGCAAAGAGTGTGACGGCGGCCATGGAGATGGCGGATCTGGCCAAAAGAAACGGGCTGAAATTAGCCGTGTCCCAGGGATACGGTGAGACGGAGGATCCGTACGCTGCCGACTTTGCCGCGGCTGTAAACGCAGACTGGATCAGGGCGGGCGCGCCGTGCCGGTCGGAGCGGACATCGAAATACAACGAGCTTCTGAGAATCGAAGAGTGGATGAAAGTAAGAATATAAAAATACAAAAAATGCAGTTGTATTTATGGAAAAAATATGATATGATTACCATGTTTGACTATAGGAGGTGGAAAAGGGACATGATCAGAACGATTTTATCAATCATATTTGTTATCATATGTATAGCATTATCTGCAATTATTTTGCTGCAGGAAGGAAAGACACAGGGCTTGGGTTCCATCGGCGGTATGGCGGATACTTACTGGGGAAGAAACAAAGGCCGTTCCATGGAAGGTAAACTGGAGAAATTTACAAGATACGGAGCGATTCTGTTTTTCGTTCTCGCGTTAGTATTGAATCTGAATATACTGTAAAGATTAAACACTCTTGTGGTTAGGCGGCAAGGGTGTTTTTGTTTCACAGGAAAATTTATCCGGTGAAGCAAGTGCCTTCCGGCGCGGGAGTCCGGCGGCCGGACTATTTACGTTCCTTCCGGGCATAATGATAAAAGCAGAGGGAACCGCAGCGTAAAACAGAAAACGAGGAAATTATGACAGAGGAACAACTGACACAGAGAAAGAACATGATATTACAGCTGGTGGAAGAACCGGCCTACGTTCCGATGAAGCTGAAGGAGATGGCGATTCTTCTCGATGTGCCGAAGGGGCAGAGAGAAGAGCTGAAGGAAGTGCTGGATGCACTGCTGTCTGAGGGAAAGATCGGCATTTCCAAAAAAGGAAAGTACGGCAAGCCGGATATCGGCTCCATAACCGGTACGTTCAGCGGCCATCCGAGGGGCTTTGGCTTTGTGACCGTAGAAGGACGGGAGCAGGACGTCTTTATACCCGAGGATAAGACGGCTGACGCCATGAACGGCGATACCGTGCAGATTACCATCGAGACAGAGGGCGAGGGCTCAAGACGGGCCGAAGGACGTGTCCTGCGCGTTCTGGAGCACGCGAACCGGACCGTGATCGGATACTACCAGAAAAATAAGAACTTTGGATTTGTCATTCCGGACAACCAGAAGATTGGTAAGGACATATTCATTCCTCAGGGAAAGGATATGGGGGCCGTGACCGGTCACAAGGTGGTAGCCGTGCTTACGGACTTCGGCGGAAGCCAGAAGAAGCCGGAGGGCATGATCACGGAGATTTTAGGCCATGTAAACGATCCGGGAACGGACATCATATCCATCGTGAAGGCGTATGGTCTTCCGGAGGAATTCCCTGACGAGGTGATGGATCAGGTGGAAATGGTCTCCGACGAGGTCACGGATCGCGAGCGGGAAGGCAGACTGGACCTGCGCAGCCTGCAGACCGTCACCATCGACGGCGAGGATGCGAAGGATCTGGATGACGCGATTTCCGTATCGAAGGAGAACGGTGTGTATACATTGGGCGTCCACATTGCGGATGTCAGCCACTATGTGACGGAGAACAGCCCGTTGGATGAGGAGGCGCTTAAGAGGGGAACCAGCGTCTATCTGGTGGACCGGGTGATTCCCATGCTTCCCCATAAGCTGTCCAACGGAATTTGCTCCTTAAATCAGGGGGAGGACCGCCTGGCCCTCAGCTGTATCATGGAGATCGACGAAGCGGGCAATGTGACCGGGCACCGGATCGCAGAGACGCTCATCAACGTGGACAGGCGTATGACCTACACGGCGGTAAACGCGGTCGTGACAGACCGTGATGAGGCGATGATGAAGGAATACGAGGAGTTTGTCCCCATGTTCCTGCTTATGAAGGAGCTGGCCGATATCCTGAGGGAGAAGCGGAAGACGAGGGGATCGATCGACTTCGACTTCCCGGAGACCAAGGT